>DASVCM010000209.1:0-13146 GCA_036381635.1 Lacipirellula sp. | reverse complement strand
CGCCGCGACGGCCGTCACGCCGTCGGGGCAGACCGTCACACGGTGCCCCAGTCTCGGCAGCTCGAGCTTCATCAACTCTTGCAGCGAGGGCTCGTCGTCGGCAAACAGCAAGGTCAATCCCTGGGCGTTAGGCGGCTTGGTAGCGATGATGCGTCTCCTTGTTATCGGTCGCGGCCGGCAGCCACACGACGAACCTCGATCCGCGGCCGGGGCCGTCGCTGGCGGCGTCGATGCGGCCGTGATGCTCTTCAACAATACGATGCGTGATCGATAGTCCGAGGCCCGTCCCCTGCCCCGTTCGACGTCGGGTGAAGAACGGCTCGAACAAGTGCTTGCGAACCTCGTCGGTCATGCCGCAGCCGTTGTCCTCGATGATGATGCGAGCCGACGGGCCGTCGCGCTCAATGGCCACGCGCACCGCGCCGCCCGAGTCGAGGCTCTCCAGCCCGTTGGTGATCAGATTCAGCACGACCTGCTTAATCTCCTGAGCGTTCACACTGGCAATCACCGGCGTACCGGGCAGCAGCTGGAGCCGCTTGTCCTGGTATTGGCCCAGGTGCTGAACCATGTCGATGACGTTCTCGGCAAGCTCGCGGAGGTCCGTGGCCAGGCGCTGGCTGTCGCCGCGACGAGCGAAGTCGAGCAGCTTCTCGGTGATCTGCTTGCAGCGGAACGCTTCGCGCTGAATCATCTGCAGATAATTGCGAGCGACTGCCACGTCTTCGGATCGCGCCTCGTCGGCCCCGTCGAGCAGGTCTTGGAGGCGACTCTCCAGCGATTCGCTGCACAGCGCAATGGAGGCGAGCGGATTGTTGATCTCGTGCGAGACGCCGGCGGCCAGGAAGCCGACGCTGGCAAGCTGCTCGCTGCGGACGACCTGCTGAGTTTGCTCCTGCACCTGGCGGTCCAGATCGTCGCGAATTTCACGAAAGCGATTGGTCATCGCGTTCATCGCATCCGCAAGCTCGCCAATCTCGTCGCGCGTATTCAGTTCGATTCGGTGCTCGAAGTTGCCGGCGGCGACCTTGCGCGAACCGTTTACCAGAATGTGAAGGGGCTCAGCAAACCAGGTGTAGAACACGCGCCGCGCCGCCGCGAGCAGCACGAGCGCCACGATCACGTTAATCCAGGCCGTGACGATGGCTGTGCGGTACTGGGCCCGCACGTCGCTTACGAGGTGCTGCATGCGGTCGCTGAGATGCTTCGGCAGGTTTACGCACAAACGATGAAGCTCTTCGGTGCGGCGGCGGAATTCGCCCGTCGGCCCGCCATTGAGAAACGCGTCGCTCGATTCCCGGTTCAACTGGGCGACAACCTTGTCGATCCGGGCCAGGGTTTGCCATTCCTCGCTACTGTCGGCCAAGCGGGACTCGCCCTCAGCATTGGTACGGAGCTGCTCGCGATACCGAAACAATTCACTCTCAAGCGTGGCAAGCTGGCTGCTCCACTGGTCGCCCAGCCATTCGGTCTGAAGCTCATAGGCGGGATTGCCGGGGAACGGGTAATCCAGCCTCTCGTGCGCCTGGCTTAATGCCACGAGAATGCCGACGGACTTTTGAATCTCGCTCGTAAGGGGCAGTTCCGCTGAACGGCAGGACAACCCTTTCACGAGCCCGCGATAAGCGTACAGCCCGTAGTACGCGCTGCCGAACAGCGCAAGCACGGTCACTAGCAACAGGCTAAGCCCGAGCGTGAGTTTCGTGCGAATGGGCCAATCGAGGAGCACGGAGCGACCTCCTTGTCGCGACGCGGGCTCAAAGCGATGCAAACGTCGGCTTCTTCCTGAAGCCATTGCGGGGGCCGAAGTGTACACCCGCGGGGGAAAATGCGGCAAGAACAGTCGATTGGCGGATGTCCGCCGGGGCCGCGACGGCCCGGCTCGCTTCGTAGAATACTGCTAGCTGAGTCGCCAGAGTTCGAGGGCTAGCATCCCCAGGAGCGTAGCGCCCAGGGCGTTGTACTCGCGGCTGCCAAGCCACTGGCGAGCGTCCCACGGCGCGAACGCCGCCTTGGGAAGCGACCGCGGTAAGAACCGCGGGACCGAACGCGCATACTCGTTCCACTGGCCCGCGAAGACCTTCGCCAGATAACGCTCTTCGTGAAGCACCTGAAGAAAGTACAGTCCCCCAATTGGGCCGACTATGGCGAGCACGTTCCCCACATCTGAGATCATGGTGCAAAAACCACACATGATCAAGAACGAGCCTACATAAAGCGGATTACGAACAATTGCATACGGCCCGGTCTTCGTAAGCTCGCGATTCTTTCGCAAGATTCCGGCCGACCAAGAGCGGATCGCCAATCCGGCGAAGATCAACATACAACCGGCGACGGCAACCGGATCGCGATAGGCAAAGAGGCCGTGCGGCTCGATTCCCTCCAGGACGTTTTTAACCAAAAGGACCGCGAAAACGGCAAGCGTGATCCGCACTCGGCGATAAACCAGCCAGGCGGAAAGTTGCTCCCAGCGACCGTTCGGCAAGCTCGGCTGATGCGAAGGCGCAGCGCCAGTGCTGGTAGCGGGAAGCATTCAGAGTCCTGCGTTTGACGGGGCCCGCGCTCGGCAACGTCGGCTGCCCGATCGGCTGGCTCCGCACTTCCTACGCAGGGCAGTCAGAAGCGGATCACGCGGCGCAGCAACCAGACTCCCCACGCGGCGAGCACGAGATTGCCAAACCAAACAGCCTGGGGCGGCAGGACTCCATTCTTGGCGCGGTCTAGGCAGCCTACGAGCATTGGGTAGTACACCAGCAGAATCGGCAGGAAGCAGGCGAAGAAACTACCCCAAAACTCGCCGTGCCGGCGCCGAATCGCCATCGGCGCCCCTATAACCGCAAATCCCAGACAACTGAACCCGTTCGCCCACCGGCGATAGGGCTCGGTGAACAAGCGGTGCTTGTGACGCTGGGCGCTTTCCATTTCCCAGGTCCTCGACTGCCACTGGGACTGCGACAGCTCCCCGAAGCGGCCGAACAGCAGCGCCGCCCCCGCGTCGGCCGCCATCTCGCCGCGGAGCCGGGTAATATAGTTCAATTGCTCCGATTTTGCGGAGCTTAACTCGCTCAGGGCGTAGCTCGTAGGATGCCGCGAATCGCGCGAGCGACCGGTAAACTCCTCCATGGAGAACGATCGCTCAAACTCACCGGGATGCGAGATCGACCAGCCGTGGAAGTTGCCGTCAGTGTTGTAGAGCTTGATCGATACGGACCCGGCGTCCGGGTCGGCCCGCAATTCAGCGGCCTCGGCGGTGATGAGCGACGGGGGCTGGCCGTCGCTCGACTGGATTTGGATCGTAGGACGAATGAGCCGCTTGCCTTCAAGCCGTTTGACGTGAACGGTGAGCCGGTCGGTGCTGAAGTTGTGCGTCGCTCGCAGCCGGCCGTAGGCGATCTCCTCGAGCGACTCGAGGATGACCCGGTCAACGCCGCCGCGGCCCCAAGAAACCGCGACGTCATTCAGAACGACCGCGGCCAGGCTCACCACGCACGACAACATCAGCGTCGGCCAGATCATGACCATGGGCGTGATGCCGAGCGACTTCACCGCGACGATCTCGTTGGACGACGAGACGCGACCGTACACGCTCGTTGTCGCCAGCAGGAGGGCCCCCGGCACGGCAAACTGCATTGCCTGCGGCAACATGTAGGGGAGCATCCGCAGGATCGGCCCCAACCCCAGCCCGTTCTCGACGGCTTCCTTTCCCACCAGACCGAGGAAGATGAACACCGTCATGCTGCCGAGGATCACCGTGAAGGCAGTGGTCAGCTCGATCAGGATGTAGCGGGTGAGGACGCGCATGGCGGGGAGCACTTTAGCAGTGCCGCGCCGGCGGCGGAATGACAGTTAGCTAAATAGCCGAGCCATCCTGGCTCGCGGAACTAGATTCAATTCGGGCGATCCTGACGAGACACGTCATTCTGAGCGGAGCGAAGAATCGGGAACCCTCGCAGCCGCTAGATCCTTCGCTTCGCTCAGGATGGCAGGGCACTTCGCCAGCCAGTGCTATCACCCCTCGTGGAGGTTGATCGCCGAGTCGCTGGGCGGGTCCTGCCGCGAGCTGCGGATCGCCTGCATCAATCGGCGGACGGCGCTTGAGTAGGCCACCACCGCGGCCGTGTAATCGCCGGCGGCAATCGCCTTGTGCGCGGCATGGCGATCGGCGTGCACGCCCTTCCAATCGAAGGGCCAACTCCGTTGAGCCTCCAGGTCTTCAAGCTGGCGGACGATGTCGCTGAGCATTTCGATGTTTTGAGCGCTCGGCGCCACGGAGTAGTTGCGATAGGGCGCTTTGCCATGATGCCCGCGGACGCCATGGCATAAATTCCCTTGCGGGGCGCGGCGGAGAAGCCAAGCGGCCAGCATGACCGCCGAGAGGAGGCCCGCGACGACGGCCCCCAGGTTCACGCCGGTGGCCGCCAGCGCCGCAGCCGCAGCTAGGAAGATAGCCGCCGCCGTGGCGAGCGCCACATCCAGCGTACCGCCGGCCCCTGCAAGCGGCATGACCGCGTCGCTCCACTGACGCGGCTCGGATTTCCCCAGCGTCGCCGTGTCGGCCACTTCGGCGATTATCACTGTGATGTTATCCGGTCCGCCGAGCAAATTCGCCAGGTCGACGAGGGTCTGAGCCGCATCCTCCGGCGGCAATGAGGCCAGGATCATGCCAATCAACTGCGGGTTAAGCGGCCCGGTGAGTCCGTCACTGCAGAGCAGAAAGCGGTCTCCCGCCTTGATTGGCAGCGGCCCTTCGAGATCGACCTTCACGACCGGATTTGGGCCAAGCGAGCGGGTGATGACGTTCTTGGGCACGTAGGCGGGAACGTCTTCCTCGCTGGCTTGCCCGGCGGCCGCCATCTCCCACACGAGGCTATGGTCGAAGGTGAGCTGCTCGATCGTGTGCCCGCGTAGCCGGTAGACGCGGCTATCGCCCACGTGGGCGGCCATCGCCCCGTCGGGCAGCAGCAGCAGGCAACTGCAGGTGGTGCCCATGCCGTGAAAATCGACGCTGTTCTGTCCCTTGGCGTTGATCTTCGCGTTGGCGTCGTGCACCGCGGCAATGATCGATTCGCACGGCGGCAGATCGCGCCGCTTTTGATAAGCATGCGGAATGTTGTCGGTGGCAAGCTGGCTGGCCAGTTCCCCGGCCGCATGGGCGCCCATGCCGTCGGCGACCACAAATAGATGCCCGCGCGACTGCCAGTCAGCCATGTCGGTGGCCAGAGCAACGGCCATCGAGTCCTGATTGCTGGCGCGACGCATGCCGACGTCGCTGACCGCCGCACACCGCAAGCCGCCGGCCGAGCAGGTGATTTTGGTGGTGGGTTTCGACACCGGCGGCGCGCCTCTTCCTGCGGGGGACAGCTGTCAGGCCATCTTAATCAGCGGCGAATCGAGCTAGCAACCTCGCCCCGCCACTTAGCCCCCGGTCACTGACCGGGGGCCAAATGCGGTCGGTGCAAGGGCTAACCGCCATGGCACGTCCCGGTTTCGGCCGCTAAACTTCCGCCCGCTTTTTACCTCATCGTACGCGCTCGCTGGACATGGACGCTGCCAGGTTTCTGACAATTCGATCGGCCCGCGTGCTGATGCTCGTCGCCGTCGCGACCGTTCTCCTGCTGCCAGGATGCGTGCGGCGGCGGCTGATGATTCGCAGCAACCCGCCGGGCGCGATGGTCTACGTCGACAACCAGCCCATCGGCATCACGCCCTGCGCGACGAGCTTTGTGTACTATGGAACTCGCGAGATTCGGCTCGTGAAGCCCGGCTACGAGACGCTGACCATTAACCAGCCGATCCCGGCGCCCTGGTACCAGATACCGCCAATCGACTTTGTCAGCGAGAACCTAGTCCCCAACGAAATCCAGGACTTCCGCACGGTTACGTACAACCTTTCGCCGCAGGTCATCGTGCCGATCGACCAGCTCATCGCTCGCGGCGACCAATTGCGGAGTGCGACGCAGCAAGGCTCAGTTGTGCCTGCTAACGCCGCCTTACCCTGGTCGACGCCGACGCTTGGACCGCCAACGATCGCCACGCCGGGCGCCCCGGCGCCGGGCGGGCCGCTCGTCCCCGGGACGACTCTCGCGCCGGAGCAAATGCCGCCGGGGATCCTGGTGCCCCCTTCAACTGGCGCCGGGGTGCTGCCGCCGGGCGGCCGTCCACTCGAGTCGCTACCGGCGGTACAGTGAAGCAGTCGCCAGGGAACAGGACCAGTAACGAGTTCACTGGTCCCTGACCACTGTCGCCTGACCCCTATTTAATCGGCGTTTCGCGGTCGACCACGCCGCGAGCTATCCGCCCCGGGTCGCGGGCGATCTTATCGCTGAACACCCAGGCGTTGTACAGGATCTGTTTAATGCGGCGGCTGACTTCGGGATCGCCGACGATGCAACGCACTTCCGCGATCGTCGCCTGCGTCTGGCCGATCGTGGCGTTGAGCTGGTCGTAAAGCTGCCGCTCTCGGATCAACAATCCGAGCGTCCCTTCGCTGTTGTTCAGATTGCGGCTGAGCAGCGCCACCTGGCCCAGCAAATCTTCCAGGTTACGCACCGCCGATTCCAGGTTGGCGACGATCGCCGCGCCGCGATTGCCGAGCGGACCCGTAAGACCTTGCAGGTTCTTGAGGTTTTCGTCCGCCGAACCGGCGGCGGATTCGAGGGCCTCCATGATCGCACGGGCGTCGGCAATCAACGCAGGTAGCTGTGTGAAGCCTTCCTTCAATTGCGCTCTGAACGCTTGATCGCCGACGATTTCGTTCAAATTGCGCGAGACGCTGGCGAACTCCAGCATCGCCTGGTCGGCAGATTCGAGCAGCCTGGTAATCCGCTGCATGTCGTTTTCGCCCATGACCTGGTTCAAGCGATCGGCCAGTTCCGCGACTTCTTCGCCGGCTTCGCCCAGCGACACGATCGTCTGCTTGAGGTCCCCCTGGAGATTCGCCATCAAGTCGATCGGGCTGGGACTGTACTGGCCGCGGATGACGACGTCGGGATCGATCGGCGTGGCGCCCACGGACGAACTTACAGGACCGAATTCGATGATCGCATCGCCCACGAGCGACGATTGGATGCGGCCAATCTCGTTGGTCTTGATGACCTTGCCCTCATCGATATTCATCGTGATCAAGGCGCCGTCGTCGACGTCCTGGACCTCGGCAACGCGACCGATCGGAATGCCGCGGCGGCGCACCGGCGTATCCGGAGCTACCCCGGGGGCCTGCTCAACCAGCATTCGCACCTGGTACGTTTCGCGGAACGGCAGACGCGAAAAATCGCTGTTCCACAGGATCAGGATGCTGCCAATGACGATGGTGGCAAACACCACAACGCCGACGCGAAATTGCTTGGTGCGTTCGTTCATATTTGGAGCTATTAGCGATTAGCTGTTAGCTATTAGCCAGAACATGGTCGATTCACCGTCTGGCTAATCGCTGAAAGCTAACGGCTAATAGCTATACCTCCGCTTGTTCTGCTAGCTCTTCCATGCGGTCGCCGGCCTCGCCGCGGACGAACTGCGTGACGCGGCGATCCTTCGACGAGTCAAGCTCCGACGGCGGGCCATCGAAAAGTATCTGAGATTCATCCGGCCTGAGCCGGCCGAGGGGATAGAGCATTACCACGCGGTCAGCCACCTTGTGGGCCGTGGTCATGTCGTGCGTAACGATAACGCTCGTCACCTCGTAGCGGTCTCGGGTGCGAATCATCAGCTCGTTGATGACGTCGCTCATGATCGGGTCCAGCCCGGTTGTTGGCTCGTCATAGAGCACGGCCTCCGGCCGCATGATGAGCGCCCGAGCCAGGCCGACGCGCTTGCGCATGCCGCCGGAAAGCTCGGCAGGCCGCTTGGCGAGCACCGATTTAGGCAGCCCGACTTCCGTGAGCAACTGGAGCATCGCTCGCTGGTGCTCGGCGTCCCGCCCCACTTTATGCTGACGGAGCGGGAAGAGGATGTTTTCCTCGATGGTCATGCTGTCGAATAACGCGGCGTTCTGAAACACAAAACCGAATCGGGTTCGCAGTTCGACAAGCTCCTTGTCCGAGAGCGAATCCAGCCTCCGGCCGTCAAAGGCCACCGAGCCGCTCGTGGGATTGACCAACCCGATAATTGTCTTCAGCAACACCGTCTTACCGCAGCCGCTCTCGCCGATGACCGCAAGCGTCTGCCCGCGCGGAACGCTTAGCGTAATGTCGCGCAGCACCTGCTGGCGTCCAAAGCGGACGCTGAGGTTGTTGGCGTCAATGAGCGGTGCGGCGGCGATCATCTTCTTTGTCACGTCGAGGTCCGCCGAGACGTCCGGCCGGACCCCTCGGCGGACCTCGGGGCGACAGGGCTCTCACGCGCCGAACAACGTCGGCGCCACCGGCCAAATCGACAGGTAAATCTGATCCAGTACGATGCTCAGCAGCAGGTCGAGAATGAAGATCACGACAAAGGAGTAAACGAACGCCGTCGTCGCCGCACGGCCCACGCCCTCGGCGCCGGGCAGGCAATTGAAGCCGCGGTAGCAGCTGATGATGCCGATCATCGCGCCGAAGAATGTGCTCTTCACGATGCCGTAGAACAAATCCCAGTTCTCGACGAACCGTTGGGCGTTCGAGCGATAATGGTGATAATCGATCTCCAAGAAGGAGACGCAGTAGAACGCGCCGCCCACCACGCCCATGAATTCAGCCATGATCGTGAGCGATGGAATCAAGAGCAGGCAAGCGAGGAACCGCGGCACGACTAGATATTGAATTGGGTTGGCGCCCATGCTCGTCAGCGCGTCGATCTGCTCGGTCACGCGCATCGTGCCCAGCTCCGCAGCCATGGCACTACCAACCCGTCCCGCAAGCATCGTAGCCGCCAGCACTGGCCCCAACTCGCGGAACATCGATTTATTGATCACGCCGCCAAGCTGTGTCTCCAGACCGAACGCGCGGAACTGCGTGAACGACTGCACGGCAAGCACCATACCCGTAAACGTGCCGATGATGGCGACCACCGGCAGGCTCTGCACGCCGATGGTGTACATGTTTGCGACCAGCGTGTCGCGCCGCGGCAGCCGGGTGAACAGCCAGGCGAACATCCGCCAGGCGAACAGCGTGATGTCGCCCAGCCCTTCAACGCCGCGAAGAACCACGGCGCCAAAATCGGCAACGCCCCCGCTCAGCCGGGCCACGGGACTTCGAGCGGAGTTCGGAGAATAGGCGCCTGTCGACATGCTGAAGTATTCGCGAAGAGGCGAGACGCGTGGGCCGGCCGAGGGCGCGCGAAGGCTCTCCGCGCCGCACAACCGCTTTTATTCAGGTTCGACTCGGGCGACCTGTCCGCTTGAGCCAACTCTACGGATTAGATAAAGCCCGCAGGCGAGAAAGCCATCGCTGAAAGCTGGACAAGCTGCTAGCAGTGTTTGGCCGAGAACAGGGGCGTTAATCGTCGCGGCGGAAATCCGTCGAACCGTGCCACGAGCGAACCGCTATTCCAAACAACACCACAGCGGCAAAACTGAGAATCCCTGCATCTCGCCCGGCCTCTAGAAAGATGACCGCCAGCATCAGCAGCGACAGCGCCGTGCAAAGGGCGCTCACCTTCCCGGCGGGCGTTCCTTCATGCCATCCCCTCCAGCCAATCGGGCCGAGCGACCATGCTGCTAGAGCGGCGGCGCAGGTCAACCAAGTGAGCGATTGACCCAGGTGAAGTAACTCGCGAGCCCACACCAAGGCGAACAGCACCACGAACAACGTAATGACATTCCACTGCCACCACGGCCGACGGTGGCCCATGCGCCACGGATCTTGGGCTTCTTGGACGCCGTCAACCTCTTGGAATGCATCATCGTGCATACTGAGCAGCGTGGGAAAAAATTAGCCCCCGGTCAATGACCGGGGGCTAAGTGGGAAATGCTTCGATTCAAAAAAGGTCAGGCCCGCCTCGCCGGCCCTTCCCACGCATGGCAGGAAAGGAGCGGCAGTAGGTCGGCCTGGCACTTTTTCGTTAGTTACTCTTCGTCATCGGTGGTCGAAGCGCCTTCCTCGCCGCCGCCGACGCCGGCGCCCACAGGCTCCGGCTTGTCGCCCTTGAGGTTCAAGCCTTCGAAGTTGAGCTGCTTCTTGTCGCCCACCTTCTTCACCGTGACGCGGATCGTGTCTTTGCCGTTGAACTCGCCCTTGAGCAGTTCCTCGGCCAGCGGGTCCTCGATGAACGACTCGATCGCGCGCCGTAGCGGACGGGCGCCGTAGTCGGTGTTCGAACCCTTCTTGATCAAGAACTCCTTGGCTTCGTCGGCCAGCTCGATCGTCAGGCCCTTTTCGGACAGCCGCCTTCGGACCTTCGACAGTTCGAGATCGACCACTTCCTTCAAATCTTTCGTGGTGAGGTGGTGGAACACGATGATGTCGTTAACGCGGTTAATAAACTCCGGTCGAAACACCTTCTCAATCTCGTCACTGACGCGCTTTTTCATGCTCTCATAGCCGGCGTCCTCATCTGGCTTCTGGAAGCCGAACGCCGACTCGTTCTTGATCGCCTCGGCGCCAGCGTTGGTAGTCATAATGAGAATCACGTTGCGGAAGTCAACGTTGCGACCGAAGCTGTCCGTCAGCCGGCCTTCTTCCATGAGTTGCAGCAACATATTGAAGACTTCCGGATGGGCCTTCTCAATTTCGTCGAGCAGCACCACCGCATACGGCCGGCGGCGAATCTGCTCGGTGAGCTGGCCGCCTTCCTCGTAGCCCACGTATCCCGGCGGGGCGCCGATAAGCCGGCTGACGTTGTGCTTCTCCATGTACTCGCTCATGTCGATCTGGATGAGGGCGTCCTCATCGCCGAACATGAATTCGGCCAGCGCCTTGGCGAGCAGCGTCTTACCCACGCCGGTGGGTCCGGCGAAGATGAACGTGCCAGTCGGCCGCTTGGGGTCTTGCAACCCGCTGCGGCTGCGGCGCACCGCCTTGGCGATCGCCTTGATGGCCTCGTCCTGGCTGATGACCTTTTTGTGCAGCTCGTCCTCCATCTTCATGAGCCGCATCGTGTCCTCGGTGGTCATCCGCGTAAGCGGGATGCCCGTCATCTTGGAGACGACCTCGGCGATCACCTCTTCGTCGACCACGCCGCCGTTCTCGCGCGACTTCTCGCGCCACTGGCGGGTGATGTCGTTCTTTTTCTTCTTGAGCTTGTCGGCCCGGTCGCGAAGCGAGGCCGCCTTCTCGAAGTCCTGGTTGGCGACCGCCTCTTCCTTCTCGCGGTTGAGCTGCTCGACCTCCTCGTCGATCTCCTTGAGATTGGGCGGCTTCGACATGCTCTTCAGCCGCACGCGGGCGCCCGACTCGTCGATCACGTCGATTGCCTTGTCCGGCAGGCAGCGGCCGGTGATGTACCGGTTCGACAGCTCGACGGCGGCGGCAATCGCGTCGTCGGTGATTTGCACGCGGTGGTGCTCCTCGTACCGGTCGCGGAGGCCTTCGAGAATCTTGACCGTGTCCTCGGCCGAAGTCGGATCCACGAGCACTTCCTGGAACCGGCGAGCCAGCGCCGAGTCCTTCTCAATGTACTTGCGGTACTCATCGAGCGTCGTGGCGCCGATGCACTGGATTTCGCCGCGAGCCAAAGCCGGCTTCAAAACGTTGGACGCGTCGATGGCGCCTTCTGCGCCGCCGGCGCCGACGAGGGTGTGAAGCTCGTCGATAAACAGGATCGTGTTCTTCGCCCGGCGGACTTCGTTCATCACGGCCTTGATCCGCTCCTCGAACTGACCGCGGTACTTCGTGCCGGCAACCATCATCGCCAGGTCGAGGACCACGATCCGCCGATCGAGCAGAATCTCCGGCACGTTGCCGTCGACCACGCGCTGGGCGAAGCCCTCGACGATGGCCGTCTTGCCGACGCCCGCCTCGCCCAAGAGCACCGGGTTGTTCTTGGTGCGGCGGCAGAGAATCTGGATCGCCCGCTCGATTTCCTTCTCGCGGCCGATAACCGGGTCGAGCTTCTTCTGACGGGCCAGTTCCGTCAGGTCGCGGCCGAAGCTGTCGAGCGCGGGGGTCTTGCTCTTGGAGCTCTTA
Source organism: Lacipirellula sp. (assembly GCA_036381635.1). Classification (GTDB taxonomy): domain Bacteria; phylum Planctomycetota; class Planctomycetia; order Pirellulales; family Lacipirellulaceae; genus Lacipirellula. Next base: position 1,111 of record DASVCM010000209.1, on the reverse strand, counting down.
CCCCGTTCGCCGCGCTCTTCGCCTTCGCCGCCGCCACCGCCGTTGCCGGCGCGGCCGCGGCCGGTCTCCTCGCCTTCCAGGCCGTGGCCCAGCAGGTTGAGAACTTCCTCGCGGACTTCCTCGAGCTTGAGGCCGAGGTTCATCAGCACCTGAGCCGCCACGCCCTCTTGCTCGCGCAGAAGGCCGAGGAGGATGTGCTCGGTGCCGACATAGTTGTGGTTCAGATGCCGGGCCTCTTCCATCGAGTACTCGATGACCTTCTTGGCGCGCGGCGTCTGCGGGAGCTTGCCCATGGTGACCATGTCGGGGCCGCTCTGGACGAGCTTTTCCACCTCAAGCCGAATCTTGCGCAGATCGACGTCGAGGTTCTTTAGCACATTGGCCGCCACGCCGGAGCCCTCTTTGATGAGGCCCAACAGCACGTGCTCGGTACCGATATATTCGTGGTTGAAGCGCTGCGCCTCTTGATTGGCGAGCTGCATCACCTTTCGGGCGCGGTCAGTAAACCGTTCGTACATAGCCCTGTTCCCCTGTGGTGTTCTCTCAGCCGATTCGCCCTGGGAAATCCCCATGCGGCCTACGCCGCGATCTTCCGTTGCTGCTCGGCGGTTGTATCTGATTGCTCCATAGGAGCGTGAAGTTTAAGTGAAGGTTGCTCTTGTACTACGCTGACAGCGCCAATTCGTTCGCGCTCCCAGCTTATCTCGCTTTTCCAGGGCGCCGCCGTTTCGAGCCGCTCAAGGTGATCGAGTTGCTCGCTCGCGGCATCGAGTCGGCCTTCATGCCGCCACAAAGTGGCCAGCATAAGGCGTGCCTCGGCGTCGCGGGCGTCCTGCTTCAGTAATTTTAGGAGCGCCTGCTCCGCCGCGACCCAATTGCCGGCCAGGTAGGCGGCTTGTGCTTCGCGAAACCAGCGGTCGCTGAGCTCCGCCGGCTCCGGCAGGCCGGCCTCGCCCGCGGACAGTTCCGCCAGCAGCCGCCGCCAATCGGCTCGGCTTTCAATCCAGGAAAGGAGCCACACCACTGCCAGCGCCCCAAGCGCCGACCAGCGAACATTCGCCGCGAGCCACTCGGTCCACACCAAAGTGGCCGCCGCCAACAGGTTCGCCAG
>DASVCM010000208.1:0-3300 GCA_036381635.1 Lacipirellula sp. | reverse complement strand
CGGCCGTCTCTTCGAGCTTGCCGACGCGGTCGATCTTCGCCTTGAGCGCGCCAGAGGAGAGCCAGCGGTTGATGTCTTCGGCGGCGCGGCGCTGCGATTCCGGCGACGCGAGGAACATCACGAAGCCAAGCAGGCGGCAGCACTTGGTGTAGAACGGGCCGACGGGGAGTTCGGAGCGTGCGTCGCGGCCGGCCATGAGCAGGATGCGGCCGCCGCGGCCGAGGCTGGCGACGGCGGCGTCGAAGTTGGGCTTGCGCGAGGTTTCCCACCAGATGTTCGCGCCGTCGGGCGCGACCTCGGCGACGCGATTGGGGATGTCGTCGCTGCGGTAGTCGAATACATGGTCGGCGCCGAGCGACTTGCAGTAGGCGCGTTTTTCGGCGCCGCTGGTCGTGGCGATGACGGTCGCCCCGAGGGCCTTGGCCATCTGAATGACGGTCGAGCCGACGGCGCCGCTGCCGCCATTGACGAGCACCGTCTCGCCGGCGGCGAGTTTGGCTTCTTCGACGAGGCCCAGGTGGGCGGTGATGCCGACCAGCGCCATCGCGGCGGCGGCCTCGTCGGCGACGACGTCGGGCGTGGGATACAACCACTGCTCGTCGATCGCCGCGAGCTCTGAAAAGGTTCCCTGCCGGCCGAGGACGCCCTGGTTGGCGCCCCACACTCGATCGCCGACTTTGAAGCGTTTGACGTCGGGGCCGAGGGCTTTTACCTTGCCGGCCAGATCGCTGCCGACGATGTAGGGAAACGAACTTGGCGGCGCGGCCATGCCGCCGCGAATGTACGCGTCGATCGGGTTGACGCTGGCGGCGCCGACCTCGACGAGGACCTGGGCGCCGGCGGGCGTGGGATCGGGAAGTTCGCCGATAATGATGTTCTCGGCGGGGCCGGTTTGGTTGATGTAGGCGGCGCGCATGGGCACTCCCTCCAACTCGATAACAGTTTTCTACGACGGAATTGGCAAGATAACGACCTCGCGGGCGAAGAAGCAACGCGGGTCACATGGTTATACTGAAGTTGGTGCGAACTCTGGCGAGTAAATGCAGAACTATTGAACAGGAGGAAACAGAGAAAGAGGACCGATAGACATCCTGCTATTGCTTTTACTCATACTCTTACTCGGATTGGAAGCGTTGAAATGCGAGTATGAGTAGGAGTAAGAGTAGGACTAGGTGAGCACGCAATCGCATAACAATCTTCTCTGTTTCCTCTGCTACCTCCGGTTCACTGTCTTTGCACACCATGTCCTGGCGACCGCGGAATCTTGGGTTCCTACTGCTGCTGTACGCGGCGGTGCTAGGGTATGTGCTGGTGTTTTGGGCGCCGGATCTGTTCGACCGCTACGAGCGGATGGCGGCGCGGCATCCGGCGCTGGGGTACGCGTATCTGACGGCAGTGCTCGTCGGCGGCGTGCTGCTGGGCGTCGCCTCGATCGTCATCTTCTATCGCATCTGGCGGAACACGGCGGCCAAGCGGCGCGAGGAAGCGCGGCGGTTGGCCAGCCCGAGCGAGTTGTCGGCTCGCGAGTGGATGGCGGAGCTGGCCGACAACATCACCAGCAGCCAGTCGCTCACGGAAGACGAAACCGTCTCCCCTGCCCTGCGCGAGCAACTTCGCGCGCAGCTTCGCGAGCTGCAGGAGAAGCAGGCCGTGGAGCGACTCGAGATCGTCGCGTTCGGCACCATCTCCAGCGGCAAGAGTACGCTGCTCAATGCGCTGGCCGGACGAGAAGCGTTCACCGCCGACGTCGTGGGCGGGACGACGACTGCGCGCTGCGAGATTCCCTGGCCGGGCGCTGATCGCGTGATGCTCGTCGACACGCCGGGACTGGCCGAGATTCGCGGCGAAGAGCGCGCGTCGCTGGCGGCCGCGGCGGCGCAGCATGCCGATCTGGTGCTGCTGGTGGTCGACGGGCCGCTCAAGTCGTATGAAGTGGAGCTGGCCGGCAAGCTGCTCGACATGGAGAAGCGGCTGATCGTCTGTTTGAATAAAGAAGACTGGTACGACCCGCAGCAGGAACAGGACTTAACGTCGCAGATTGCCGAGCAATTGCCGCGGATGAACCGGGCGGACATCGTGGCGGTGCGCGCCGCGGCGGCCATGCGGCCGCGGGTGCGCGTGTTGGCTGACGGCCGCGAGGAGACCGCCTTCGTCGAGACGCCGCCCGACGTGGCGCCGCTGGCGAAGCGGATGCTGGAGGTCGTGAAGCGCGACGGCCGCGATCTGCTCTTGGCGAATCTGCTCTTGCAGTCGCGCGGGCTCGTCGACGATGCGAAGTTGCAAGTTCGCAAGCATCTCGACGAGCGGGCTGACCAGATCATCAACCGCTACATGTGGGCGGCCGGCGGCGCGGCGGGAGTGAACCCGCTGCCGATGCTCGACATCGCGGGCTCCAGCGCGATCACGCTGAAGATGGTGCTCGATCTGGCGCGCGTGTATCGGCAGCCGCTCGACGCCGACGTGGCGGTGAAGATGCTTGCCCAGTTGTCCAAGAACCTGCTGGCGATGGTCGGGGCGACCGCGGCGGCGCCGGTGGCGGCGAGCCTCATCGGTTCGATGCTGAAAACCGTGCCCGGCGTCGGGACACTGGCCGGCGGGCTGATCCAGGGGGTCGCCCAGGCGCTGATCACCCGCTGGGTCGGCAACGTGTTTGTGCGATACTTGCAGAATGAGATGCAGCCGCCGCCGGGCGGACTCGCCGAGGTCGCTCGCAGCGAATGGCGCGAGCTGACCAGGCCGGAGTCGTTGCGGCGGTTAATCTCAGTCGGCCGCGAACAGTTGATACGGAAAGACAAGTAACCGCGGATGCCGCGGATAAAGAGAGGAAAGGCAGACGGCCGCAAAAAGGCACAAAAGGCGCAAAAAAGAAGGAGAGGTAGGATGGGTTGACCGCGCAGCGGCAACCCATCATTTGCTAAGTCAGCGATGGGTTCCCCGCGCGGCGGGCGAACCCATCCTACATTTTTCAACCGCGACATTCGCGTAATCCGCGGTTAGTACTTCCTATATTCCGTTTTGTGACTTTTGTGCCTTTTTGCGGCTGTCTTCAATGATGCAAGTAATTTCGTCACCAGCGACCGGCGCTCCCGACGCTGATTATCAGGCGTCGATGGCCGCGATGCAGGCGGCGATTGCGCGGTTTCGGGGGTGCAACGAGGCGGAGCTGCGCGAGCTGGCCGGCGATCTCGACGAGCTCGGCCGGATGGCCGAGAAGCTGCGGGCCGGGCGAGTCGACATCGTCGTGTTCGGCGAGATCAGCACCGGCAAGAGTGCGCTCATCAACGCGCTGTGCGGCGAGCA
>DASVCM010000207.1:0-7174 GCA_036381635.1 Lacipirellula sp. | reverse complement strand
GGATTCATTTGCACGACTATGTCCTCGACGTCACAGCCCGTCGCGACGAGATACGAATTAATGGCAAAACATTTGTCGGCGAGGAAATCGAAATACGACATCGCCAGGGAATTGCAGTGTCCTCGGGCAATGGACTTCGATTCAAGAGCAGGCCGCTCATAGATTGAGGGGCCTCCGAGCGACTGCTTTTCTCGTTCACCTTCGCGAGATTCCTCGCTCACGCGCCGGAGGCGCTACCAGGCCGTGGCGCTCGGCTTCCTGCTTCATATGCGGGGGCGTTGGACGCCTCGGGACGCCGTCGGCCGCCTTGGCGCAAGGATTCCTGGATCATCAGCACTTCCGCGAGGTTGTCGGCGGTAATCAGGCCGACAAGGTTGCCGTTCTCCACTACTGGCAGCGTCCGGCAGTTGCACTCCTGCAGCCGGTTCAGCGCGGTGTAGAGCATGTCGCGCGGACTTGTGGTGACGAACTCGGTCTGCATGATATCGCGAACGCGAGCGCCGGGATTGTGAACTGCCGCGGCGGCGGCCAGGTCCTTCCGAAGAACCAACCCGACGAGTTCGCGGCCATCGAGAACCGGGAAGTCCTGCGGAAAGCCCGCCAGGATGTATTCCCCAGCGCGTGAGATGGGATCGCCCGGATGAAGCACGGCGAACTGACTGATCATTGCCCGCGACACCGGAATCCCGGCAAGCGCTGACCGCATCTGCACCATGTTCGCTTCCTGGGCGGCGCCCATCCAGACAAACAGGGCAATGAAAATCAGGAAGGGATTGGCGCCCATCACGCCCGGAATACCGAAGAATCCGACAAGCCCGAATAGGATGGCCATCCACTGGCCGAGCGTCGCCGCGACCTGAGTGGCCCGTACATAGTCCATGCGCATGGCGAGCAAGGCGCGGACAACACGGCCGCCGTCCATGGGAAAGGCCGGCAACAGGTTGAATACGGCAAGCACCACGTTAATCATCAACAATTGAGCTAGAAAATTGCCGCCGACTCGCGCCGCCTCGCTGACTTCCATGACATCGCGGTTGAAGTACAGTCCAATTCCCAGAGCCATCGCCAGGATGACGTTCACCGCCGGACCGGCCAGGGCAACGACCAGCTCCTGGCTCGGTTTCTCCGGCATCCGCTGTAGCCGCGCCACGCCGCCAATCGGCAGCAGCGTGATATCACTGGTCTCAATGTTGTACCTTCGGGCGGCCAGCGCGTGTCCCAGCTCATGCGCTACGACAATGGCAAACAGAGCGACGATGACGAGTACGCCCCTGATAGCCTCGCCCCAATCTTCGTGGGCGCTGTAGTGGTAGAACCCGATCCAGACCAGCAATAAGATGAAGGTGAAGTGAACATAAACGTCGATGCCGGCGAGCCTGCCGATACGCCATGACCAACCCATGCGGAATCTCCTCATCAAAAAAACGTCAGCGGCATTGCAGATATCAATTCACATGCCAATCCAGCAAAAAACTGGCACAAACACCGGCCGCATCGACTTAAGCGGGAGAAATCCTCTATTTTTCGTCTGTAGTCGCCAATCCAGCCGCTTTCCAGGCTTTGAATCCTCCGGCGAGCGACGCCACGTTCGTATAGCCCATCCGCTGCAGGCTCTCGGCAGCCAAAGCCGAGCGACTGCCGCCGCCGCAATAGCAAACAATCGAGGCGTCCGGCGCCGGCGCCAGTTGCTCGATCTTCAGCTCGAGAACTCCGCGAGAAATGTGCAAAGCGCCCTCGGCATGTTCATTTTGGAAATCCTCCCGTTCACGAACATCGATGAGCTTGGCGCCCTGCTGACGCATGTTGGCGGCTTCCGTCAGCGACACCTCGCGGATTTTGGATTTAGCGTCACCGACGATTTTTTCGAACCGTGGGCTCTGGGCCATTGCGCTCCTCCTTCATTTTGCGGCGCATGTCAATTTGATGCGTCGAATAGCGGCTTACACCGGGCTACATCAGCCTGAGTTCCATTGCAATATATCATCCTCGCGCTCGCGTGCTGCAGGCCGTGCCTTGGCTTGCTAGACTGGAAGGCGCCTGGTCGAGTTCTGCCAAGCCGTCAACATTGAAAGGTCGTGAAGTTGAGTTTCCGCGCACTTCTAAAACCCCGTGCTAACGCTGTCGTTCGGGCATTGCTTCTTGCCTGCTGCGCTGCCTTTCTCTTGGCGTCGGACGCCTTCGCCGCCGATGCGGCGCGTCAGCTCGGTCGGGTGAAGGTGAAACCACTGAACGAAATCTCTGGAATCGCCGTTAGTCGTCTCAATCCCGAAATCGTGTGGATGCATAATGACGGCGAGTCTAAGCAGATTTACGCCGTGAGAACTTCGGGCGAGGTCGCCGCCCAGTTGCGCGCCCCCCGCGGCATCCAGGATCTTGAGGACATCGCCTTGGGCCCGGCGGCGAATTCTGATCGCGACTATTTGTATCTCGGCGATATCGGCGACAACGACGGCGACCGGCGCACTATACAAGTCTTTCGCTTCCGCGAACCGCTTTTAGGATCAAGCGGTCAGGAGTATGCCGAAGAGGTTGAAGTCATTACCTTGATGTATCCCGACGGTCCGCACGACGCCGAGGCCCTGCTTGTCGATCCGGCGACCGGTGACATCATCATCGCCACTAAGGAAGAACGCGGGGCTCATGTCTATCTGGCGGCTGGAACTGAGGCTGCTACGGGTCGGCCAATTGTACTTCGTAAGATTGCGAGGCTTGATCTCGACGAGGTCTCGGCGGGAGATTTTTCGCGCGACGGCCAGTTCGTTGCACTGCGTAGCGAGGAGCAGGGTTGGCTGTGGGAGCGGCAACCAAGTGAGCCCCTCAAAGCGATGCTCGCCCGGGCGCCTCGCATAATCCCCGTGCTCGGGCGCAAGCAAGGCCGCAATGGCGAAGCCATCGCCTTCGCTGCAGACGGCGCGTCGTATATCACGATGAGCGAGGGCAAGAACGAGAGTATGTACTCATTCCCAGTTCTAACGGACGCTCCGTAGCCGGCGCAAATCCGCACGGCGGTTCGAATTTGCGGCTCATCTTGCCGCCGCTTAAAAGATTCTGAGCAGCCGCGTCGCGATCGCCGCCGGACCCGACCCAGCGGCACTCCGCATTGGCAGTGTAAAGAATTTATGTGTAAAGTATGAAGGTTCCGTGCAGTAACTGTATGGAAGCTCCTCACCGACCGGAGGCATGCCCCGTGGCCTGTTTGCCCGCCAGGCGCCCGAAAACCGCCTTCACGCTCGTCGAACTGCTGGTGGTCATTGCCATCATCGGGGTCCTCCTGGCGCTTTTGCTGCCGGCGGTCCAGGCGGCGCGCGAGGCGTCCCGTCGCCAACAGTGTCAGAATAATCTGCGGCAAATCGGACTGGGCCTCAATAATTACGAGTCGGCGCAGCAAAAGTATCCGGCCGGAAAGAAATGGTCCGGGCCGCCGAGCGACCCGAGTTCGTTCACCATGGCGTGGTCGTCATTCATCCTTGACCACCTCGAGTTGGCCGCCCTGCATAACGCCATGGACTTCAAGCTCCCCTTTACCCATCCGAAGAATCTCCCGATCACGACGCAGGTGATTCCGATTTACCTCTGCCCGAGCACCTCGCGGATCGAGGAGCATCGCACCGAGGATGCACGGATCTATAACCTCGGCGGCATGGAGGGCGAAGGCCTGGCATGCATCGACTATCTCGGCGTCTCGGGGCCAGATAAGGATGACAAGCACCCTGTTACCAAAATCGAGTATGGGCGACAGCGGGGCGTGCTGATTGGCACAAAAGGTCTGCCCCTGGAAGACGAACTTATCGAGCCGCCGCCGGTCACGGTCGCATCGATTGTCGACGGCACGTCGAACACGATGTGCGTCAGCGAGTGCACTGGCCGCGGCGCCGGGATGAAGGAGGACAATCCCGGCGTGATCGACTCGCTCCACGGCGCCTGGGCCTCCGGCAATAACGTCACCCATATCAAGGACGGGATCAACCGCGACGATCCTCCCGAAGCTTGGTACAAGGAGCGGATCTTCTCCGACCACCCGACGGGTTCGAATGTGCTGATGTGCGACGGCTCGGTTCACTTCATGAGTGCGGAGACGCCTAAGTCGCTCGTACGCTGGCTTTGCACGCGCGACGGCGAGGAAACTTTGCCGGAAGACGCGATCGATGAGTAGGCGACCCGGGAGCAGAGGCACAGCGCGGTGGACAAACGGCAACTTCTCAATTTCATCGGCAGGAGCGGAATCAGCGCGCCGGACGTCTTTCGCTACGAGCGTAAGTATGTGATTTCTGAAGCCGCCGCTGACGCCGTGCGGCAGTTCGTGGCGCCCTATCTGACGCCCGACGCCCACATGAAGCCGAACGAGCGTCGCGGCTACCAGGTATTTAGCCTCTACCTCGACACGCATTTTTTCTCGATGTATCGGCAAACCGTCGAAGGCGTCCGCAGCCGGTATAAGCTGCGGATACGGTTTTACGATACGCTTGAAGACGGCCTCGCGCTATTCGAGATCAAGTCGCGCTCGGCGGATTCGATTCACAAGCAGCGGGCCGCCGTTTCGAAGAGTGCCGCCGCAATGTTTCTACGCGGGCTGCCCGTCAGCTCTGCAGAGCTGGTCTCTGGGAGCGACAAGTCAATTCGCGCGCTGGCCGAGTTCTGCGAGCGGCGCGATCGCCTAAATGCGGTTCCTACAGCGTTCGTCTCCTATTGGCGCGAGGCATATGTTTCGAGCCAACCCGAGGAGATTCGAGTGACCATGGACCGCGACCTGGAAGCGCGAGACGGGCGCTTCGCACAGAGCCTGGATTTACCGAACGAATCCGTTCCAGCGACCCCCAATAAGGTCGTCCTAGAGCTGAAGAACAGCGGCCGGACGCCCGCCTGGATGCGAGATCTCATCAGGACGTTCAATCTGCAGCGGGTCTCGTTTCCGAAGTACGTTTACTGCGTGGACGCCTTGCAGCTCGCCGCGCCGCCATCGCAGAAACCTGAAAGGGTGTCATGTCGCTAGAGTGGCTTCATAATGCGCTCGACGTCGTTCGCGCCGGCGACACCAGCGCGTCGCCGCCGATCGAAGCGATCATGCTGTCGCTGCTGATGGCGTTCGTCATCGGCCAGGTTATCGCCTGGATTTACATGTCCACGCACACGACTCCTTCGTACTCGTCGTCGTTCGTCGCTTCGATGGTTGTCTTGCCGGTGATTGTTTCATTGATGATGATCCTGATGGCCGGCAGCTTGATGATAGCCTTCGGTTTGCTGGCAGTTTTCGCCGTCGTGCGATTTCGTAACGTGCTTAAGGACACTCGCGACACGACGTATGTGCTGTGGGGCATTGTCGAAGGAATGGCGGTGGGAACATTTCGCTATTCGACGGCGCTGATCGGAGCGGCCTGCATCGCGCTTGTCCTGCTGTACCTGTGGATGACCCAGTTTGGGGTTCGCCGCCGATACGACGCGGCGCTGTCGCTGTTGGTGCCGAGCAATTCGCGGGAAACGCGCGAGCGGATTGACCAGGTGCTTCATCGGTACTCCGACCGAACGCGGCTCACTGGCGAGAGACAAAACCCGGACGCCCGCAGCATGCTTAGTTACCGGCTGCTTTTGCGGGATCCAAACCGACATGAGGAGCTGCGCGCCGAGCTTGCCAAGGCCGGCGATGTTCAGGAGCTTTCCTTCTATCTCCAAGATGACGACTCCGAAGTTTAGCCCCGTACGCGCATTTGTGCGTCCGAAGCAATGAAAGCGAAACGAATTCCCATAGCCTGGTCGGTGCGATGGCGGCGAATTCGGCTCCAAGCCGCGCCGATGGCAAGCTTCGTCGTCGCGTGCGCGATGTGCGTGTGGCTGTGGCAGCAGCGCGGCGCGGCCGTGCACGGCATCGGGGAAGTCGAGGCCTTGCGGATCGACGTGACCAGCCCGACGACAGGCATGGTCACGGCCTTGCCTCATCGCTCGGGGGGGCAATGGTCGCTCTACGATCAGGTCGTAAAGGGCGACGTCATCGCGACTTTTGATGATCGCCAAACGCAGCTCGATAAAGATCTACTACGGCAGGAAGTCGAGCAGCTTTTTGAACAAATCGCTCAGTGGCAGATCGAATCCACCGGCGATCGGCAGCCAGGCGCTCTCGAAGCGATCCAAAGGGTTTCGCAGTACGAACGGTCGCAGCTTTCCGCCCTGCAACAGCTCGCGCAGGGCGAGGCCCATGCCAGTGCGCTGCCAACGCCCGCCGCCGACGAGCCGCCGATGCTTCCCGAGGGAGTCGCCGAATCGAGTCGCGTTGCCTTCGCAAAGCTGCGGCATGCCCGCGACAGCCTGGAGCTGCGCTGGAAGGAAATCCACCTGCAGAGCGAACTGCGGGTCATCCGGGCGCCGATCAGCGGCACTCTGATTGCCGTCTACTGCTGGCCCGGCCAGACGGTGCATCAGGGAGCGCTCGTGGCGACGATTGCCGCGGATCACGGCCGCCACATCGTCAGTTACCTTCCGGAGCAAAGCACGCTGGAGCCGACGCCCGGGATGAAAGTGACAATCCGGCCGCGCATGGCGGGCGCGGCTCGGCTATCGAGCGAAATCGAGAAAATTGGCCGCCAGGTCCGCCGCGTTCCCGACCATCAACTCGGCAGCGCGGCGATTCCTCAATGGGGCCTTCCCGTGCGAATCAAACTGCCCAACAACGCCACGCTACAACCAGGCGCCTTGGTGGACGTGGTTTTCCACCGCCCCAGGCGAGCTTCCGGCATGGAAAATACGCCGTAACGCCGCTGTCGCAGCCGCCCCAGCCCGCTGCCGGTTTTCGAGCAAGAGGCCTGACCCCGGGGCCCGACGGCTTGGCTCCGCGGGTAAAAATGCTCGCCACTGCTGCAAGAAAGTACACCCCACAGGAGTCGAACCTGTAACCTTCGGATTCGTAGTCCGATGCTCTATCCAATTGAGCTAGGGGTGCGTGCCGCGACAAAATGCCTGATTTCGAGGCGACTTCCCCGATTTCGGCCGCCTTCTGCCGCGTCTTGCCAACGCCCGATGTCACGCGCCGGCGGCCCTCGCCGCGCCACTTTGACAGGCTGCCGCTACCTACGGGAAGTCGAAGTGCCCAATTCTACCGCAGCCGCCAAGCCTGTGAAACCCTACCCCGGCTTCGCCTCTCGTCTCATTTGGCGGCGGATGACGGGCCGAGGAGGTCCGCGGTACG
>DASVCM010000206.1:0-8302 GCA_036381635.1 Lacipirellula sp. | reverse complement strand
CCACTCCTCAGGCGGTACTGTGTCGCGCAGCATGTCGCTGAGCCGCAGCCGATCCTCCGGCGGCAGATGACTGGCGGCGGATAGGAGTTCGTCGAAGCTCAGAATTCAAGTAGGTTGAACAGGAGGGAACAGAGGAAACAGAGACGATACTCATTCCCGATCCTAATCCTAATCGTACTCCTAATCGTAATCGCAAGCGAATTCCAACCAATTCGATTAGGATTAGGAGTAGGATTACAATTAGCACAAGAGCGGTCGCAGGCTTCTTTTCTCCGTTCCCTCTCTTCCCTCCTGTTCAAAGTCTTCCGCACTACATGTCATAGTACAAGCAGAACTCATACGGGTGCGGCCGCAGGGCCAGGGCCGTCACCTCGTTCTTCTTCTTGTACCAGATCCAGGTGTTGATCACGTCCTGCGTGAAGACGTCGCCGCGGAGGAGGAACTCGTGGTCCTTGGCCAGGGCGTCCAGCGCGTCGCCGAGCGAGGGGGGCGTCGTGGGGACCTTGGCCAGCTCTTCCGGCTCCAGGTCGTAGATATCCTTGTCGAGCGGGTCGCCCGGGTGGATCTTGTTCTGGATGCCGTCGAGCGCCGCCATCATCAGGGCTGAGAAGGCCAGGTACGGATTTGCGCTGGGATCGGGGCAGCGGAACTCGATCCGCTTGGCCTTCGGGCTGGGGCTGTACATCGGGATGCGGCAGGCGGCCGAGCGGTTCCGCTGCGAGTAGGCCAGGTTCACCGGCGCCTCGAAGCCGGGGACCAGCCGCTTGTAGCTGTTGGTCGTCGGGCAAGCGAAGGCCAGGATCGCCGGGGCGTGGGCCAGGATGCCGCCGATGGCGTAGATCGCTTCGTCGCTGAGGCCCGCGTAGCCGTTGCCGGCGAACAGCGGTTGGCCGCCCTTCCAGAACGAGATGTGCGTGTGCATTCCCGAGCCGTTATCGCTGAACAGCGGCTTCGGCATGAACGTGACCGACTTGTTATGCCGGCGGGCGACGTTCTTGATAATGTACTTGTACATGCACATCTGGTCGGCCATCGTCACGAGGTCGTTGAACCGCAGGTCGATCTCCGATTGGCCGGCGGTGGCCACCTCGTGATGCTGGGCCTCGACGTCCATGCCGCAGTCGATCATCGTCTGCATCATCTCGTTGCGGATGTCCATGAATTGGTCGGCCGGCGGCACGGGGAAGTAGCCTTCCTTGTGGCGCAGCTTGTAGCCGAGGTTGGGCATCTCGTCGGCGCCGCGGTTCCACTCGCCTTCGATCGAGTCGATGTAGAAGAAGCCGTAGTTCGGCGCCTGGTCGAAGCGGATGTCGTCGAAGATGAAGAACTCGGCCTCGGGGCCGATATAGCACGTGTCGGCCACCCCGGTGCTCTTCAGGTAGTTGACCGCCTTGCGGGCGACGTTCCGCGGGTCGCGCGAGTAGTCCTCGCGGGTGATCGGGTCCTGGATGTTGCAGATCATCGACAGGGTTGGGAGCTGGCAGAAGGGATCGATGATCGCCGTCTCCGGCTGCGGCACCAGGAGCATGTCGCTCTCGTTGATCGCCTGCCAGCCGCGAATGCTGGAGCCGTCGAAGCCCAGGCCGTCTTCGAAGATTTCGAGCTCCAGCTTGCTGACCGGGATGGTGAAGTGCTGCCAGAGGCCCGGGAAGTCCATGAAGCGAAGGTCGACGGCTTTGACGCCGCGTTCGCGGCAGAGGGCGAGGACGTCTTGGGGGGTCATCATGGGGAGTCCTTCGGATAAGCCATTAGCTGTTAGCTTTTAGCTATTAGCCAAACGAATGCGGTCATTCGAAGGCTGATAGCCAACGTTTCGAAGTTCACACCATACAAAAGAAAACCCCGCTTCGCCACAAGGCAAAGCGGGGCTGTTCCAACGTCGCGGTTCAACCGTCTGGCTAAAAGCTAACCGCTAATAGCTAACAGCTTTTTCTTACGAACGCAGCGTCGACAGAATCCGCGCCGTCACCTTGTACGGGTCGGCGTTCGAGGCCGGGCGGCGATCTTCGAGGTAGCCCTTCCAGCCGTTCTGGGCCGTGGCGATGGGGATGCGGATCGAGCTGCCCCGATCGCTCACGCCGTAGCTGAACTTGTGGATCGACTGCGTCTCATGGAGACCCGTGAGCCGCTGGTCGTTGTCCGAGCCGTACACCGAGATGTGGTCGGTGTGGGCGCCGCGGAACTTCTCGCAGATGCCTTTGATGAACTCCTCGCCGCCCTTCTCGCGGATGGCGGTGTTCGAGAAGTTGGTGTGCATGCCGCTGCCGTTCCAGTCGCCTTTGACCGGCTTGGGGTGAAGCTCGACGACGATGCCGTACTTCTCAGCACAGCGGTGGAGCAGGTAGCGGGCGAGCCAGGCGTCGTCGCAAGCGCGCTTCGCCCCCTTGCCGAACAGTTGGTATTCCCACTGGCCCTTCATCACCTCGGCGTTGATGCCGGTGACCATCAGGCCGGCTTCGAGGCAGGCGTCGAGGTGTTCTTCGACCAGGTCGCGACCGACGCAGTTGCGGATGCCGACCGAGCAGTAGTACGGACCCTGCGGCGCCGGGTAGCCGTCCTTGGGGAAGCCCAGGGGCTTGCCGTCCATGGTCAGGGTGTATTCCTGCTCGAAGCCGAGCCACAGGTCGGGATCGTCCTCGAATGCGCCGCGGACGTTCGAGGGGTGGATCGAGCCGTCCGGCGATAGGACTTCGCACATGACGAGCGAAGCGTTTTTCCGCGCCGGGTCCTTGATCATGCGGACCGGCTTGAGCAAGCAGTCGGACGAATGGCCTTCGGCTTGTTGGGTGCTCGAGCCGTCGAAGTTCCAGCCCGGGCAGTCCTCGACCTTCTTGGGCTCGCTGTCGACGATCTTCGTCTTGCTGCGCATGCTGGGTTCGGGCTTGTTGCCGTCCAACCAGATGTATTCGAGTTTGTATGCCATTGTCCTACACTCACTCCTCACACATGACGGGGAAGAAGAACTTGTTGGTGGAATCCATCCACACTTATTGCGTCATCGAATCCGGCCGTTCTCGGTGAGCGGCGCCTTGTTGACGACGGCGTGACGGTTTGCCTGCAGCGGACGGTCGCGCAACGGCACATCCTAGGGTTCTTTGCCGAAGGCTGAAAGCCGAGTGCGGGTGCATTTAGCCGCGGGGCTTGCCCCGCGAAGCCCGCCGCGAGCGGCGGGGCTAAATTCGCCCGCGATGTGCGGCGACCAAGGCGGAAATACGACCGCACTGCGACCTGGGTCCGTCGATTGCGGACTGGCTTCGGGGTTTGCAGAGAGGTTGATGCTTCCGCCTGGAGCACCGCGCCCCGAAATCGCACGGTAAATGCGTACCGGGGCTGGCGGGGCTAAAAGCAAGCCGGGCGCCAAGAAGCGAGCATCGGGCGCTGAATTGCGCAAAGCGAATCAGTCCTTGATGTTGCGCGTCGAAGGTCGCTGACGGGGCGACCCGCATGGAACGGCTCAATGCCTACTCCTACGGCAAGGCTTGCCCCGCGGCTAGGCATTACTGGCTGGGCGGCAGGCCGGTATGGTTAAGGTTTGTCGTCTTCGTTCTCGTCGTGGTTTCCGCCGATGGACGCCCCTCCGCCAAAACCCAGCCAGCAATTCTCGGACGGCCGGCGGCTGAAATTTCTGCCCACCGCCGCCACGTTCCGACTGCAAGAGCCGCTGGGCGTCGGCACGATGGGGACCGTCTATCGCGCCGAGAGCGACGACATCGCCAACCCGGTTGCGGTGAAGATTCTGCACCCGAGCATCGCCCACGACGCCGCGATGGTTGACCGCTTTCAGCGGGAGATCGTCATCATGGAGCGGCTGAAGCATCCGCACATCGTTCGTCACTACGGCGGCGGGATGATGGACGGGCAGTACTTCTATGCGATGGAGCTACTGAGCCACGGTTCGCTGCGAGATCGGCTGCAATCGAAAGGCCCCCTCCCCTGGCCGCTGGCGGCGCTGTACATCTCGCAGGTCGCCGCCGCGCTGCAGCACGCGCATAACCACGGCATCATTCATCGCGACCTCAAGCCGACGAACCTGTTCTTCGGCGACGACGGCCGACTGATTCTCGGCGACTTCGGCATCGCCCGCGATACGCGCGAGGAAGGGGGCACCGACCCGGGGCGCGCTGTGGGGACGTTTGCATACATGTCGCCGGAGCAGATTTGTGCGGACCAGGAGATTACCGGCAAGAGCGATCTGTATTCGCTGGGCTGCGTTGCGTACGAGATGCTTGCCGGCAGACCGCCGTTCAGCGGGGCGAACTTTGCCCAGGTGTGGGACCAGCACCTCCACGCTCAGCCGCGCTCGCTGCGCGAGCAGGGCGTCGATTGCCCGGCGTGGCTCGACGAGCTCGTGCAGCGACTCCTGGCCAAAGAGCCGGACAAGCGGCCGTTCAACGCCCGTGCCGTGCAGGGATTGATTCGCGATCGCCTCGAAGATGAATTTGGGGCGGACTATGCAAATGTGATCCGTGATTTATCTAATTCCAGTTAACCGCGGATTGCGCGGATAGCGCGGATGAATATGAGGTAGCCGCAAAAAGGCACAAAAGGCGCAAAAAGGGGAAGGATGAAGACCAATCCGCTTTTGCGTCTTTTGTGCCTTTTTGCGGCTCCATTCTTATCCGTGAAATCCGCGTTATCCGCGGCTCTCTTCTGGCCGCGCTCGAAGCGCAAGGAACGCCGGCACTAGGACGGTTCGCACGACGAAGGTGTCCAGCAGGATGCCTAGCGCCAGGGCGCCGCCCATTTCGGCCATCTCGGGGAGGCTGCCTGAGATCATCGAGCCGAACGTCGCGGCCATGATAACGCCGCAACTGGTGATGATGCCGCCGGTTTGCACGAGCCCGCGGCGGATGCCTTCGAGCGGTCCCAGCCGCCGTTGCTCTTCGAAGATGCGCGTGGTAAGGAAGATGTTGTAGTCCTGCCCCACGGCCACCAGGATCACGAACAGAAAGATGGGCGCCTTCCAATCAAGCCCCGGGTAATCGGCGCCGTGGAGGGCCTGCAGGGCGAGCGAGACGATGCCCAGCGTCACGAAGTAGTTGAGCACCACGGTGGCGATGAGATACAGGCAGACGATCGGGCGCCGCAACAGCGCGAGGATCACGGCGAACACGGCCAGCGTTACCAGCACCTGAATCCGCTGCCGGTCGACGAGCGTCACGCGCTGGAGGTCGCGGATGCCGGCCGTCACGCCGAGCATTTCGAACGTGGCGTTCTGCCATTTGGGCTGCGAGCGAAGACGGTCAAGCGTTCGCTCAACGAGATCCGCGGTCGCTACGGCCTCGGGCGAGAAGGGGCCGTGCTCCAGCACGACGGTCAGCCGCGTGACTTCGCCGTCGAGCGCTTGCGAGACGAACGTTTCCTCGGCGACGGGGCTGCCGGCGGCGACGCGCGAAGTGAGGCCCCGGACTGACAGGCTCACCGACCCTGGCGGTTCGCCGGTCGGCTGGTACAAGCTGCGGACCTTATCCACGCCGGGCAAGTCGTAGAGCACCTTGGTGAGCTCGGCGATTCGCTCGAAGCGCGCCTCCTGCGTACCGAAATCGACGCCGGGCTGCCGCACCAGCACGGTGAGGGGCCCAATTTCGCCCGGCGGCAGGTGCTCGAGCAACAGCCGCGTGCCGCGAGCGCTGGTCGCGTTGCGCGGCAACTCGCCGAAGATGTCGTAGGTCACCGGCGCGCCGTACCCAAACCACGCCAGCGGGGCCATGATCAGGAAACTCGCCGCCAGCACCATTCCCGGCCGGGCAAGGACGCGATCGGCGATTACGGTCCAGAGACGTCCCGAGGCAGCCTCGTCGCCCGCTTGGTGTTTGCGGGAAAGTACGCGCCGGCCGATGGGCGTGGCCAAGAGCGCCGGCGCGAGCGTCAGGCAAACCAGCAGCGCGACGCTCAAGCTGATGGCAATCGCCGGTCCGCTGAAGGTGAACTTCCCGAACTGCGAGAAGACCATCATCATCAATCCGGCGATGGTCGTTCCGGCGCTAGCTACCAGGGCGTGGCCCACGTGGCGCACGGCTTCGATGATCCCCTCGCGCTGCGCGAGGCCCTCGGCGCGCAGCTCGCGGTACCGGGCGATCAGAAACAGGCAAAAGTCCGTCCCGGCGCCGAACATCAGCACGATGATGAAGATCTGCGTCGTGCTGTAGACGCGGAACTCGGGCCACACGCCTTCGCCGCGCTGGCGGCTCCAGTCGGCCAGCAGGGCCAGCAGGTCGATCGACACGAGCGTCGCGATGGCAATCGCCCCGAGCGGCGCGATCACCAGCCACGGCGAGCGGTAGATGAGCCCCAGCGCGATCGCCACGGCGAGGATGGTCGTCACCTCGGTGTTCCGCAGGCTCTCGGCCATTGCGGCCAGAAGATCGCCGCCGATGGCTGCCGAGCCGGTGACGCCGATCTCGAGCCCTTCGGGCGCCTCGCGGCGGGCCTGCTCCACCAGCCGCACCACCTCCTACATGATCCGCACGTTGTCGACTGCCATGAAGTCGTTGGTCAGCCGCGCGACGATCTGCACGGCGTGTCCGGCCGGGCTGCGGAGCATCTGGCCGATCACGGGCGTTTGCTCGGTCCAGACCTCGCCCACTAAGGGGAGATCTTCAAGCTCGCCAAGCCGCCGGGCCAGGTTCAAGCCGAACTGCCGATCCTCAGGCGTTAGCGCCTCGCCCTTGCGCGCCAACACGATCACGAGTTGGCTGTTTGCGCGGTCCTCGGGAAAGGCCTCGGCGTTGAGCTTGATGCCGCGGGCCGTCGTCGTGTGCGCCGGTAGTTCGCTAACGTCGCTGTCGCGGGCGACATCGCGCCACTTGGGGGCCGCCAGCCGGAGGCCGACGGCCAGCACAATCCACGCGGCGATGATCGCCCAGCGGTGGTCGTGCGCCAGTTGGCCAAGTCGATGCATGTATATAGCCCGACCATCCTGGCCGGGCGAGTTGGAATTCCGCATTGAAAGCCCCCGGCTCTGCCGGGGGACTTGCTCAGAGGAATACGACCTACACTTCGTCCCCCGGCTGAGCCGGGGGCTTTCATTCTAGATTCCGGCCATTTCGCCGGCCCAGGATGGGCCGGCTATATAAAAAAAGCGTCGAGCCGCCGGGGCGGCTCGACGCCATCGTAGTCAAAACGCTATCGGTCTTAAACTCAGCCGTCGGCCTTGGTCAGCCGCGGGGCTTGCTGCATGGTCGCCTGATGGAGGCGAACCACGCGGCGGTCGGCCTTGATCGGCATGCCGTTGACCACCGCGCCGACAAGCCGGATGCCCATGCTTCGCAACAGTTCGACCGATTTGTGGACCTTGCGGATCTGGCTGTGATCACGCAGCACGGTGAGGACCGCGCCATCGACGTACTGGCCGATCGACAGGCTATCGGAGATGCCCAGGACCGGCGGCGCGTCGATCACCACAAAGTCGAACTGATCGCGAAGCTTCTCGAAGATCGCATGCGGCTGATCGGTCGCCAGGGCGTGAATCACCTCGGCGCTGCAGACGCCCGCGGTCAGCAAGTACAGCCCCTCGTTGTTGGTGGGCCGCACGGCGTCGGCCAGGTCGAGCTCGGCCCGCAGCACCTCGCTGAGACCGTCTTCCAGGGCCATGCCGAACAGCTTGTGGAGCGACGGCGAACGCAAATCGCCGTCGACCAGCAGCGTCCGGCGACCGGCGCGCGACAGGCTGAGGGCCAGGCTCGCCGCGACGACCGTGTTGCCTTCCATCGTCTGCGAGCTGGTGATCATGACCACCTGCCGCGGCGTGGTGGTCGAGTCGTGCATCAGCGTCGCCCGGACATTGTCGACGGCCTCGGCCACCTGCGTGGCTACTAAGCTGCTACCGCCCAGTTGCTTCAGCGAAACCGAAGGCAGAACGCCCAGCACGCGAATGCCAAGGCCTTCGTCCATGTCGGTCGGGCCGTTCAAGCGGCGGTGCCGGAATTCCAGCAGGGCGATGCCGTAGCAGGTTAGGGCCAGGGCCGCCAACCCGCCAATGCCGGCGATCGAATACCGCTCGATGCGATTGGTCGCAGGAAGCGCGGCGGCCGGCTGCATGACGACGACTTTGTCGAAGTCGGATTCGCGGCCGTCGAGATCGTTTCGAGTGCGGGCTTGCTGCTCAATTTGCCATTCGAGAATCTTCCCCTGAAGGTCGGCGTAGATCTCCTGCTCGCTTTCGATGTCCTGCTCGAGCATCTCGAGTTCCGGGTCGCGGACGCCAAGCTTCTTGAGCGCCTCGGTAGCCGCGGCGAGTTCCTTGTTGTACTTCTCAAGATTGGCCGTCGACGATTCGAAGCGAATTCGATGTTCGACGATG
>DASVCM010000205.1:0-3129 GCA_036381635.1 Lacipirellula sp. | reverse complement strand
GAAGGATCTGGCGTAGCGCCAGAGTCTTCGCTCCGCTCAGAATGACGCCCGACGCACTACAGGTTCATGAATTCTCTAGCCTACCGGAGATAGTATTCCGAAGCGATATGACCTGCCTCCTCCTCTTCGAGCCGGATAGGCGCCGGGCGGTGGTTTTTGTCCCGGACCATGAGCGCCGTCGTGAAATCCTCGGCCACGACGTCCATATGCTCGCGCAGGTATTGCGAGACGACGCCGTCGTTCAGCTTGCCTTGGGCGCCGGGCATGGTGAGATACCAGATCCGCTCGTTCTCGGCGAACAGTTTGCGCACCTGGTCGAGATTGAAGATCATCTCGGCGCCGCTGCGGCGGTCGCGGGGAACGTCGGTGCTATCGCCCATCGTGGCCTGCAGGATGAGCCGGCTTTCCAGCCAGTAGTCGACGGTGCGAGGCCGGCCGTCCTTGTCAATTCGGTGGGCGGCGAACAGGTAGTTGGTCGTATGCGGGAAGATCGAGATCACCACGTCCCCTTCCTGCAGGTGCTCGTGCAGGTATCGTGTCGGCTCGCCCCAGTCGGGGACGCGAAGCTGCTTGATGTCGAACGAGGCGTTGGCGTACTTCGTGAGCTCGGCCGTCCGCACCGTCCAGCCGCTGGCGAGCGCCACGCCGACGGCGGTAGCGGCGATGGCGACGCCGCGGGCGTACCAGCGGTACGCGCGAGGAAGGGTATTGGCGCGGAGATAATTGACGAGGGCCTCCGCCCCGGCGACCGCCACCGCGGCGGTGATCAGCAGCATGATCGGAATCAGGTGGCACGAATACCGATTGGTTCGCACGGGCAGGAACGCGGCCATCACTTCGGCGTTCACGATCAAACAGATGAGCGAGAACCGCAGCGGCAGCCGCCAGCGATGGCGAATCGCCAGGATGCACGCGATCACCAGCGCGATCATCGGCAGCAGCGCGTCGCGCGTCCACGACGAGTTGATCAGATAGTAATCGTGCTGAAAGAATGGGTACCGCCACATTGGCTTGATGGTGAGCGAGCTGATCCCCTCGCCGTACCACAGCCGCTGGGTCTGCTGCATGATGCGATGGGCGTTCTGCGCAAAGACCGCCAACAGCAGCACCGTGGACGCCATGTACAGATGGGGCGAGGCCAAGAGCGGCTTCAAATGCCGGCGGCGGTGGAAGAACACCGCCAGCGCCAGCCCCAGGCCGAACATGCCGGCCCCTTCCCAACTGAAATACATGGCGATGAACGATAGCGTGGCGGCCCACATCATGCCGATCTTCGGCTTGCCCGTGCCGCGGACGGCTTCGTAGGTGCCGTACATCGTCAGCAGGGTGAAGAACTCGGTCTGTGCGAGGTATCGGCCGAAGTTCGCGAAGCCGATCATGTGCGGCGACACGGCGAACAACACTCCGGCCACCGCGCCGACGAAGCCGTCGAACCACTTCCAGCCGACGTACGCCACCAGCGCCAACGTGAGCATCGAGAAGATCATCGCCGGCACGCGAATCACCAGCAGCGGATCGTCGAAGAACAAGGCTGCCAGGGCGTTGAAGTAGTAGCACAACTCATTGGTCGCCGCGTAACCGAAGGGAATATCCGGATGGACCTGGCCGCCAGGGAAGCCGTGCTGGAACACCGTTTCGGTGAAAGCGTACGCGGTGACCTCGTCGTGATGGATCGGTTCGGCGGTGATGTCGCGCAGGCGGAGCCAGATCGCTAAGCCGCCAAGCGCCATCCAGAACGCGGCCATGGCGGCCCATTCGAACCCGCCGCGGCGGGTTTGCGGTGTGGAAACAGCCGCGACCGCGGCGCGGCCGCCGCTCACTGCCACTAGCAGCAGCCATTGCGCGGCCACCAGCGCCCAAAGCGCCGCCAACCACATCGGCTGGTAGACGTCCTGCCAGCCCCAGGCGAGGTCCCACGTCATCAGCCCGCCGGCCGCCGCGGCGACGGCGCTCGGCAAGAGCGCCGCGAAGGGGAGGGCGTCGGGCAGGCGCGTTCCCACAGGCTGCAATCGCGCGAGCGTCCAACCAACTAGCGAAGCTCCCAGGGCGCCGACCACCGCGGTCCCGGCAATCCACGCGGCGTAGATGGCGCCGCGGGCCGCCCAGAAGGCGCCGCCCGGTTTGATTTCCACCAGCTCGCGGGCCATGGTTCTCGGCACGACGCCCAGATAGCCTGTTTCGACGTTACACCGCTCCCAATCGCCGGATTCGAAGTCCGGCGTCAACCAGCCGGCGGAAAGTCCCACGGCGCCGCGCCACTGGCTGTCGGTCGCCACGTAGGTTCGCTCACCGGCGAGCGAGATCGCCTCCAGATCGGCGATCACCCGCGGCGGCTCGCCGGGCGTCTCGGCGAGAATCGACACGGTGTTCTCACCCGGCTGCAGCAGCGGGCTGATGTCGAACGTCTCTTCACGGGCGACCTTCGGCTGCCGGATGCCGAGATTCGGCTGCTCGGCCGTGAGCAGATAGCCGTTCACGGCGACGCGGTGCGAGCCGGTGGTCAGCACGCGGAGCCAGCCGTCGCGCGGGGGGCCGTCGATGGTGAAGGTCCGCGCGACCGCCGCGGCGCCGTCGCTCGCTCCCGGCGGCGTGATCCACTTCGATTCCCGCGGATGCGAGACCGACCGCGGCGGCAGATCGACCTGCGCCCGCCAGCGGACCGGCTCGCCCAGGCTCGGCTCGGCCCAGTGGCTGTCCTCGAACGCGGTCTCGTACCAGAACGGTCCGCGGCGTTCGTACACGCCGGCTGCCTTCCAATCCTCGGGATCGTCGAGCCGCATCACGTTGCCGTCGGCGAACCGGCATTCGCCGCTGACCGCGACCGCCGGCGGCCGGTCGAGCACGAGTTGCGAGACATGCACCGCGACCGAGTTGACGCCGCCGTGCATGAGCGGCGTGATGTCGAAGACGCCTCCCGTCGTACGACCGTAACCCACCAGCGGCAGGCGGCCGGCCCGCCGGCCGTTGACCCAAACTTCGACGCCATCGTGACCGATGAGCTGCAGCCACGCCTGTTCCGGCGGTTCGGTCAGCCGCCAGGTCCGCCGCAGATAGAGATGTTTCTTGGGCTCGCCTTCGCCCTGGAGCTGAAAGGGCCGCACGATCTCGTCGAGCATGTACTCCGGCGTA
>DASVCM010000204.1:0-8140 GCA_036381635.1 Lacipirellula sp. | reverse complement strand
ATCGGCTACACCATTACCAGCGGCGCCGGCAGTCTTAACGCCGCGACCTGGGATCGGCAGTCGACGGGCTCGAACCTGTCGAACGATAACGACCAGTGGACGCTGATCTCTGGCACGTCGAACGAGCTTGCGGAAGCGGTTCTCGATTCGACCGGCGCCGACAATGGCGGCGACGTGCCCGCCACGAGCGGCACGTGGAGCTTCGGCAATGCATGGCGGAAGTCGCCTTTCGAGGACGTTGTGTTGGACTTGCTGTTGGACGATGGCACGATTCTCAGCAACGCCGCCGGCGACTTCGCCCTCAGCTACACAGGCAACGGCGGCGCTCCGTTCGCCACGGGCGACCTGGACTACGACGGCGACCTCGATCCGGCCGACTGGGCCGCCTTCAAAGCCAAGTTCCACGGCAGCAATCTCGCGGCCGTCGGGACGCCCGCCTCGCACCAGGCGGAGCTGTACAACCTGGGCGACCTCGACGTGGATGGAATGTACACCCTGGCCGACTTCAATGCCTTCGAAGCGGCTTATGACGCGGCCAACGGCGCCGGCGCCTTCGCCGCCATCCCGGAACCGACGACGATTACACTACTTGCGATGTGCGGGGCTACTGCCATGATGTTTGGACGTGGAAGAAACAGCCGGCGCGCCGGGCGCATTGCTGTGGTAACTCTGATTGCCGGCGGCGCACTGTTCGGCGCTGAGCGCACTGCCAACGCGCAATTGCCAACCATTACAAATCCTGGCACAGCGGCGGCAGGGGACAAGGCGAATACGTCCGGTTTCGCCTTCCGGGCCGACGCGGGGACGTTCCCGGCAAGCGTCAGCCCATCGGGCTCGCTGACCGATCTCCTTTTACTGAGCAAGCTGACGCTGAAGCGGCCTGACGACGCGACAACGCCCAGCTTTGGAACGGGGGCCCGGCAGACAACGTCAGCGGCGACGCCGATCTTCCTCGACGTTTACACCAGCCTGGACGGCGCGGCCAACACGTTTAGCGGTTATGTGGGCTCGTCGAGCACTTCGGTAGCGTGGGACGCCACGGTGCAGAACACGAACTACTCGTTCGACTTCAGCAATCTGCTGCTCAGCAAGAGCTCGAAATACTGGTTCGTGTTTTCGGAGGACGCCGTCGAGGGCGAAGTCTCCAACTTCCGGCACCGCGTTGCCACCGGCGGCAGCAACACGGGCGCCGGCGACAACGCCTCGGGATACCTGCTAAACGATACGGCTCAGGTCCATACCCAAGGGGGCGGCGAGTCGGATTGGGGAACGGAGCACATCGTCGAATTCGCGCCGGTGACTCCGCTGACGCTACAGGTGAATACGACCACCGGCGCCGCCACAATTCTCAATGACGGATCTTCGCTCAACTTCGATATCAACAGCTACTCGATCACCAGCGCCAACTCGTTGTCGACCAGCGGCTGGAGCAGCTTGGAGGACCAAGTGGTCGGCGGCGATCCGACCCCGGGCAATAAGGACAATGGCGACAGTTGGGAGGAGTTCAACAACGTCGGCGCGTCCTTCATTGGCGAAGGCTTTTTGACGGGGTCGACGACGATTGCCAACGGCGCGTCGCTCTCTCTGGGCAGCATCTTTGCGCCTGGCGGAACTCAGGATCTCGCCTTCACCTACACGGCGACCAACGGCGGGCTCCCCGCGGGCGGATTGGTCACTGGGACGGTCGAGTATGTTTCCGGCGGCGGCTTCTCCGCGGACTTCAACAACGACGGCGACGTCGACGGAGCGGACCTCGTCAAATGGAGAGGCGACTTCGGCCCGAACGCCGGCAGCGACGCCGACAACGACGGCGATAGCGACGGCGCGGATTTCCTCGCGTGGCAGCGTCAGCTTGGCAGCACATCGGCGACGGCCGTCGCCGCGGCGGTCCCGGAGCCGAGCGGGGCCTTGCTGGCGCTGGCGGCCGCGTCCATAGTCGCGATACGGCGGTGGCGAAGGCTCGGCGTCGGCCTCGCGGCGGTCTGCTGCGGGGTGATGGTCGGCGCCGAGCCCGCGTCGGCGGAAGTGTTCAACGATCGCCACTACAGCCTGGGCGACCTGTCGAACATCGGCTTCGACACGCAAGGCGTCAACCTCGCCGCGTTTCCCGGCGCCATCGATACGGGCGCCTATCAGGATCTCATTAATAATGGCGGTGTGACGAGTACCAACGTCGGTCCTGGCGGGCTCAACCGGCCCGGCCTGACTTCCGCTGCTAATGGCGCGGTGTTCGATGGGGTCGACGACTCGCTGACGACGGCCGTCAGTCTTAACTCGCCGAATCACACCTGGAATACGGCGGCCTTCTTTCCCACCTCGCTGATTCCGCCCGACGCCGCGGACGACGGCGAGTACGACCCGCCGTCGGCCAGCGGCGCCGATGGGCCCGACCCCGACACGAGCTATACGCCGGCGTTTCCGCACAACTACGCCGGCATCTTCAGCCGCGGCATTCAGCTTTGGGCTCGGCCAACCGGATTGGGCCAGGCCCGGCGGCAGGACCTCGTGATGGATTCGCTCCAGCACGGCATCTTCATCACCGCTAATGACACGTGGGGCCTGCAGTTCGACGGCCCGCCCGTGCCGGCGCGCGACAATGGCTCGATTGACTCGGAAGTTCCGGTCGCCTCGACGCTCGACGCCAATGGATGGGTGCATGTGATGGAAATCTCAGGCGCCGACGCTCCGATTAGCGGCGGCTCGGCATTCGGCGGAGCGCTGTTGGTCAACGGCGTTGCGGTAGTGGCCAGCAATACGTTTTTCGATCCGGATACCACGGGCTTTTCGATCGGCAGCAATCAGGCGCACGACAACAACTTTTACGCCGGCGCCCTCGACGAAGTCCGCGTCTTCCTCTGGGGCAACAACTCCCACCGGGATGCCGCCGACGCCAACACGGTCCGCGGCTACCTCGGCGGCGCCAACTGGGGGACGCTCAATCTGGCCGAGGACAATGACTGGATCAAGCAGAAACTCGCCAGCCTGGGCGTGACCAGCCCCGGCGACGTCGATCTCAACGGCGTGATCAATGCGGCCGATGCGACGGCGTTCGTCTCGCACTGGCGCAAGGTCTTTACGGTCGACGGCTTGCAGGTCGGCGATTGGAATTCGCGTCAAGAGGGCGATCTGGATTTCAGCGGCGACGTCGATCTGGCGGACGCTTACATCGCGCACGCGGCGCTGGACGCGGTGGGGTTGGCCCTGAACTTCGAACTGTTGTCGGCGCCCGTCCCAGAACCGTCGGTGCTGGCGCTAGTCGCCCTGGGCGTTGCCGGTTTCGGAATCGCTCGCCGGAGAGGTCAAGGGCGGATTATTATTTGAATGTCAACGAAAGCTGCGTGGCGTTAGGGGTTTGGCCGATTTGGCGGAATCTGTCAGGGGCAATCGCTACGGCCGCCAGGCGCGCCCTAACCAAGGGCGCGCCTAGCGTATCGAACGGAACGCACAGAGGTAAGCTGCAAGTGATATCGGTACGGCATCTGGCATTGGCATGGGCGATCGTTTCCGCGGCCGCCCTGGCGGGCCGCGGGGGAATATTGGTCGAAACCGACGCCCTTGTGGCCGGCGCCGGGGGCTATCCTGTGTATCGGATCCCCGGCTTCACGGTGGCGCAGGACGGCTCGCTGTTGCTGTTCGCCGAAGGGCGTCCGAGCCAGAGCGATCCCGGCGGAGCTGGCGACATTGAAATCGTATTCACTCGCAGCGTCGACGGCGGCGAAACGTGGTCCCCCTTGTCGGTGCTCCATGCGGAGAGCGGTTTCGACTACTCCGATCCGCGGGTCGTCGTTGACCGCAACAGCGGCGACGCCCATCTGCAGTACGTTCAGTGGCCCACTCGCAGCGGTCAGACGAGCGTTCCCGCGGGGTTGGGAAGCAATTCGGCGGTGATCTATTATCAGCGCAGCGCCGATAACGGGCAGAGCTGGTCTGGCCCGACGAACATTAATCTGCAAGTGAAAGACCCGAATTGGGCTTCGTTGAACACCGGCCCCGGATTGGGCATTCAACTGAAGTGGCAGGATAGCGATCCGAGCCGCAACGGCCGGTTGCTGATTCCGGCGCATCATCGTCCGACGGCCTACCGGGGGGTATCGATTTATAGCGACGACGACGGCGCCACGTGGGCGCATGGCAGCGGCTCGACGCCGGGCTTTACCGATGAGTCGGAGGTGGTCGAACTTGTCAACGGCGACTTGCTTTGGGACGGCCGGCAGCAAGGCGGCTCGCGTCGCAATCGGTACATCAGCCACGACGGCGGCGATACCTGGCCCGAGGCCTTTCAGGGCGACGTCCCCATAACGCCGGTCGACGCCGGCTTGGCCCGCTACTCGGCCCGGCGCGAAGGTCACGACCGCGACCGCATTCTATTCTCCGGCCCGCTCGGCAGCACTCTCGGCGCTGGAAATTCGCGCGACAACATCGGCGTCTGGACGAGCTATGACGAAGGGAAGACGTTCATTAATCCGATTCAGATTCAAGACGGCTCGGCCGCGTACTCGGTCATCGACAAGTTGCCGGATGGATCGATCGGGCTGATTTATGAAGTGAATCACAGCACGATCCGATATGTGAATTTTGATCTGGCGGAGCTGGAGAGGGCCGCGCACCCGGCGACGATGTCGCATTACGACGGGTTCGGGAATGCGGTCGATCCGTTTCGAGGGGGCGTCGGCTGGTCGGGGGGCTGGGTCAATTCCGGCGCCGCCGTGGAAGCGGGCGCCTTGGAATTCGACGGTTACTACACCGCCGGCGACGAGCAACACGTGCGGCTCCGAGAGTCTACAATGACCCGCCAGCTCGGATTGGGGGCGTTTGATCTCGATGTAAACCAGACCGTTTATGCATCGCTATTCATCAAGCATGCGGGCGCTGACGGGGCTAATTCCGGCAGCGAGTTCCTGGACGTTCTCTTGCAGAATGGCGCCGGCGAGACGCAGGCCGCCTTTGGCGTCGGCAGCGACGAGAACTTCTTCGTCAACGAATTGGGCGGCGTCGTCACCACTCCCCGCGATGCACTGAAGCGCGATGAGACCTACCTGGTGCTGGTTAAGATAGCCGCGCAAGATGGCTCCAGTGGCGCCCATGCGGATCAAATCTCCATGGCCTGGTATGACGATCCGGCCGAAGTTCCCGCCGATGAATCCCAGGTCGACTGGCAGCTTACCGGCGCGAGGTCTGAGAATAGCGGTGAAGCGATTGAGCAGATCAAGTTGTCAGCAGGCGCAAGCGCTGATTGGCTGGTCGATGGATTGCGCATTGGTTCGGCGTTCGAGGCCGTAGTCGTCGACACCGGGATATTGCTACCGAATGTGCTCGGCGATCTGAACGGCGACCGGATAATTACTCTCGAAGACTGGAGCCTGTTTCGCAACCAGATGCAGTTGGACACGAGCGCGCTTTCGAGCGACCAGCAACGCCGCCAGGGAGATTTTGACGCCAGCGGCCTGGTCGATCTAAGCGACTTCACGAAGTTCGTCGAACTGTTTGACGCCGCCCATGGAGCTAACGCCTTCGCCGACATACTTGCCGTTCCAGAGCCGGCCAGTTGGGCGCTGCTGGCGATGGGGAGCTTCGTTGAGGCCATGCGTCGTCGCTTTGCGGCGGCGCCGTAGAGTGTGCCGCCTAGTTAACTGTCGCGGAATGACTCGATTGCGCATCTCTGGGTTCTGAGGCAAATCACCTGTGCGACGATTGGAAAAGTGCTTGTCGATTGCCGCCGCGGCGTGTTTTGCCGGGCTCGCGGCGCCGGAGCCATGTCACGGCGTGGTCCTCAACGACGCATATTTCACCGCCAGCGGCGGCGACGGCTACGTCGATTGGATCCGAACGATCTATCCGGTGGCCCAACTCTACTATGAGGATCTGAACGGCATCGACGCCGGCATCAACGACGATCGCGTCGTTTCGAGCCCGGGCGACACCAGCGCGTTTATTGCCCGCCGGCGCGAGCGGAGCCTGGCCAACGGGCCGAACCCGGCGGATCTCAATCAGGGCGGGCTTGTCAATCTGCCCGATGCGTACTTGCTGCATAATGCCCTGAGCGCGGTCGGGAAGAGCTTTGACTTTTCGTTGCTATCGACGCCTGAACCGTCATCGATGGACATTTGGCTGGCGGTTTTGGGCTGGCTGCCGGCTGCGCACAGAAGGCCCATGTCGGCGATCGGCGCGTGAGTAATGCCATGCATGAGTCGAACGGAACTACGCAGAGCGGCTGGAGATCTCTCGCCGCCGTCGCTGGCATCTCCGCCCTGCTCTTTCTAATCGTCGGCTGCCAGCGCGTAATTGCGGCGGATATTGACGTCTACGTGCTAACGGGCCAGTCCAATTCGTTGGGGACGACCGCCGACCCAAATGAGTCGAATCACGGCCCCGGCGGCGATTCGTCAGACGCGGCGACCCGATTCTTCTGGAGCAACGTCTCCTCCGCTAATGGCAGCTACCCAATTGGCTCGTCGTATGGCAATTCGGCGGGGTCGATTACCACGCTGCAGGCGCAACAGGGGGACGGCGGGGCCAATAGTCTCTTCTGGGGACCCGAATTCGGTTTTGCCCGCGCGATGTCCGACGCCGGTCATACCAACGTGATGGTCGTCAAGGCCAGCCGCGGCGGCGGCGGCAATTCGCTTTGGTCCAAAGCGGCGTTTCAGTCGAACCCCAATTCGGGGCACATGTATCAGCACGTGCTCGACACGGTCAGCGCGGCTACGGCCGAGCTCACCAGCGCCGGTCACACGTTTCGCATCGCCGGTTTGTTGTATCTTCAAGGCGAGAGCGACAGCGCCGCGGAGGCTCCGCTGGCCGGGCAACGGCTTGCGGAACTGGTGAGTAACCTGCGAGCCGATTTGCCTCACGCCGCCAATATGCATGCCGTGGTTGGCGGCATTGCAGCCTCCGGATCGACGCGGGATCTGGTTCGCGCACGGCAATCAGCGCTGGCGCTTGCCGATCCGAAGATTGACTACTTTTCCAATCTCGATCTCGCGGGGTCCCTGTACGATGGCCTGCACTTTGACAAGCCGGCGAAGCTCGAGATTGGCCGCCGGTACGCGCAACACTTTCTGCAGGCGGCCGGCGAATTGCCGTTGGTCGAATCCGTAGGGTTTTCCGCCGTGGCCGACGCATCAGATGCGACGCGGATGGTATTCGACAGCTACGTTCCCGATATCGACGGTGCGCCGCCGGGCACTAATCTGGTCCATCCAGGCGTCTTCAACGGATTCGTTGACGGCGTCAACGGCCAGCCGCGAGTTGGCTTGCTTGTAGAGACGTCAGACGGCCAAGTCACGTTCGGGGATCGCCACCCGCAGCTTCCGTCTTCGGATCTGATTGTCGGCGCCGTCGATTTGCCGCCGCCGCCGCCGCGCATCGTCGCCAATACGGTCGGCTCCGGCTTCGGCGGAAAGTGGTTATCCTTTACATTCGTAGATCCGCTTGATCCCGAGCGCCAGGCGAGCGTGGCCAGCGTTGCGTTTGAACTCGGTTTTGTCGCGCCGGAAGATCAGATCATCGCGACGTTTCTCGACAGGCATGGAAATGTGCTGCACCGCACCGGCGAGCTGTCCAATGGAAGCTTCGGCTTCGCCTCGCGGGCGATGCTTGGCGGCGCGCTGGCGTCCAATATTCATCAGGTGGTCGTCGCCGGCAGCTCAAACGCGGGTTGGACGATTGGGCATGCGAGGAGTCTTTCTGTTGCCGACCTTTCGTTTCAAGGGTTTCGAGTCGTGCCTGAACCGAATCCGTGCGTCCTGGGCGCCGCAGCGATGTACGGGCTATTAACGAGGCGCCGACGACGTTGCGACGTAGTAGCGTTCGTGCGAGCTTGACCAAGGGGTGAGATGTCCGAAGCCCGTCTTCTCTTCTGCAACCTATTGATCCACACGCTTGTATTGGGCGTGGCGCCGACTCACGTTCGGGGAGGCGAACAGAAGTCGGGCGAATCGTGGTTGCAGTGGGAGACGCTACCCCCCGTGCCCGATCCGCGCGGAGTCGCGGCGCCTTTCGCCGGAGTCACAGAGAACCAACTCCTGGTCGCCGGCGGCGCCAACTTCCCCGAGCGGCCGCCGTGGAAAAATGGGAAGAAGGTCTGGTACGACCGCGTCTGGGCGCTCGCTTCACCGAAGGCGTCGTGGCAGGGCGTCGG
>DASVCM010000203.1:0-2092 GCA_036381635.1 Lacipirellula sp. | reverse complement strand
GGGATGAACGAGGACTTCACGGGGTTCGGAACTAAGAATACGTCCGCTGTCTATAACTTCAACTCCCCATCAGGGATCAAAGCCCCGGCTTCATACGCGCGGCCACACGGGAACTTCGGGTGGGCGCACAAGCCCCCGCCGTTTGCCGGGGCGTATCTCCTGAGCGGTCGATCCGCCTTTCTTGACCTGCTTATAGATCAAATGGGCGGGGCGGTGCTGGCCGGCGTCTTCCTCGGTGGAAACGCGCGGACCAATGCCAGCGTAGAGGTTAACGGTACGGTTTATTGGCGCTGCACGGTCGCCAATAACCAACAGACCCGCGTCGGAGCCTGGATGCACCGCGACGCCGCGTGGGTAGCCATCTGTGCGCCGTCATCTTGGCGCGGTGCAGATCCACGTAGCTACGCGATAGCCGTCCTGCAATCGACGGCCGATTGCCTGCTTGCTCGATGGGCGCACGAGTCCAATGCCTTCCAGCAGGCCAACAAGCTCTGGCCGGTTCACAACCAGTACAGCACGGATAGCGGTTCCACCGGGTCGTGGTCCACTTGGCAGGGCAATGGCTATTTCGGCATATCGGCGCTGATCGGCTATCTCGCCTCAGGCGACGCCGACATGAAGACCGTGATCGAGAACATACTGGCGTTCTGGAAGAACGCCGCGGACAACAAGTCGGCCGGGGCAGATATCTACGGCAGCTACAAGCCCCACGTCATTCCGCCGATGACGGCGGCAAATGTTGCTGCGTGGGACGACCTTCAGTTCGTCCTTGGTACATCCAGCGGCCAGCTCGACGAAAGCTCGATGACGCGGGCGTTGCTCTACTTCGCGACGGCACTCGGCTTCAATATTCCGGCCGGGATGCGGGCGGAGCTTGATGGTTGGTACACCGGCACGCTGGCCGACTTCACCACCGCGCCGACCTACTGCTTCACCGACAATTTCGGAGCCTGATCGCGATGACCCTGCAGACCGTCCCGCCGTTCGTTTACCCTGGCTTTACTCTTCGCGTCGGGGGCTCGTTGCCGGCCGTCGCGAATGGGACGCAGCTGAATGCTGCGGGCGAGTACGATAGCGTCGTATTCCGGCCTGGACGGGAGTTCACGCCGACCCACATCGCATTTGTGGCGAATGCTGTCGCGGCGGACAGCGAGGTGGATTGCCGACTTGAGACGGTTGACGACACTACGGGGTTGCCATCTGGAACGCTTGTCGCCGCTAACGCCAATGGGTTGAGCGGGACGATACCCAGCGGCTCGACTGGCTGGAAGCAGATCGCGCTGACCTCAGCGCCGACGATTGGCCCTTCGGCCGATGTCGCGATCAAGATCGCGTGGGTGTCGGGCGATCTCACTGTCGCGCGCATGGCGAACTATGGCGTCCTGAGTGAGAAGCCGTACCAGGTGGCGAACACAGGCGCGCCGACCAAGGGCACGAGCCACGTCATCGTCGCTCTGTACGACGGTTCCACCTATCTTCTGATCCCCGGCGTGTTTCCATTCAGTGGGATCACGGGCGGGAGTTTTAATAGCGACACCGCCTCCGGCTCCGGCGGCGATGAGCGCGGCGTCAGGTTCCGGCTGCCGTTCAAGGCGCGGGCCTGCGCGATCCGCACTTACGATGCTGCCGCCTCGGGTGACTTCGACGTTCTGATCACAGACGATAGCGGCAACGAACTGAGTTCCTCGGCAGCAGCGGTCGATGCAAGCAACCAGTTGGGCAATCACGGATGGGCTGAGAACCCACTTGCCAACCCGGTGACGCTGGACGCGAACACCTGGTATCGCGCCTTTGTGCGGCCGTCAACCACTACCAACACCAACTTGCTGCGCGCCATCCTTAATAGCGCGGCTGTCAAGACAGCGCTGCCGTGTGGGGTGGACTGGAACTACTGCTTTCGCACGGACGGCGGCGCCCCTGACGATACGGGCGCCGATGCTTGCCCGCTCATTGATCTCGTGTTCGATCAGCTTGACGACGGCGAGGGCGGCGGTAGCGGAGACACTGGAGGGTTGACTCGCTTTAACACGGGGTTCAACTGACATGCAGCAAATTAAGCTCAATGAAACCACCGCAGCTCGTCGGAGAATTC
>DASVCM010000202.1:0-6275 GCA_036381635.1 Lacipirellula sp. | reverse complement strand
CGCGCCCTGCATCACTCAAAAAGACTGCGGAAAAGGGCTTGCAAGCGCTTTCGCGCTCGCCGGCTCTGAGATTAATGCGCGCGCTGGCGGATAGCAAGCATTTCGTGCCGGAAGGGGCGAAAAAGGTCTTCTTTGTGGGGATTCAGCGGGGAGAAGCCTGCCAAGCCGGCATGCTTGATCGACGGTAACGGCACACGAAGCGGACCCCTCGGCGGACCTCGGGGTGACAGGGTTCGGACTGGCGCTAGCCGAGATCGCGGTCGATGGCGGCGGCGATGCGGCGGCATTGGGCCATCATCTCGTCGAACTGGGGGAAGTTCATCGATTGGTAGCCGTCGCTCATCGCCTTGTCGGGGTTGGGATGGACTTCGACGATGATCCCGTCGGCGCCGGCGGCGACAGCGGC
Organism: Lacipirellula sp.; assembly: GCA_036381635.1. Lineage (GTDB taxonomy): Bacteria > Planctomycetota > Planctomycetia > Pirellulales > Lacipirellulaceae > Lacipirellula. The sequence continues at coordinate 5,869 of DASVCM010000202.1, read as the reverse complement.
GCGCGACATGGCCGTCACGAGGTGGGTGTGGCCGGTGCCGTGGCTGGGATCGATCACCACGGGGAGATGGGTCTTGGCCTGGACGTAGGGAACCGAGGCGAGCGGGAGCGTGAAGCGGGTGTGGGTTTCGAACGTGCGGATGCCGCGCTCGCAGAGCATGACATTGGGATTGCCGGCGTCGAGGATGTACTCGGCGGCCAGGAGCCATTCGTCGACGGTGGCGCTGGGGCCGCGCTTGAGCAGCACGGGGCGCGGCGATTTGCCGGCGGCCTCGAGCAGGCGGTAGTTCTGCATGTTGCGGGCGCCAATCTGGAGCACGTCGGCGTACTCCGAGACGAGATCGACGTCTTCGCAGGCGACGACCTCGGTGACGACGGCGAGGCCGGTCATGTCGCGGGCCGCGGCGAGGAGCTTGAGGCCGTCCTCCTTGAGGCCCTGGAAGCTGTAGGGACTGGTGCGGGGCTTGAAGGCGCCGCCGCGGAGGGCGGTGGCGCCGGCCTTCTTGACGGCCATCGCGGAATCGCAGATCTGCTTTTCGTTTTCGACGGAGCAGGGGCCGGCGATGACGCCGATGTGGGCGCCGCCGACGGTGAGGCTGCCGGCCTGGACGACGGTGGGCTCGGGCCGCAGCTCGCGGCTGGCGAGCTTGTAGGGAGCGAGGATCGGCAGCACTTCATCGACGCCGGGGCCGCTTTCCAGGGCGCTGACGCCCGCGATGCGTTCCTCGCCGATGGCGGCGATGACGGTGCGTTCCGTGCCGCGGAGGACGACGGGTTTCATTTTGAGGGCTTCGACGTGCTCGATCATGGATTGGATGTCCTGGTCGGTGGCTGAGCGTTTCATGACGACGATCATGGTTTGGGGCTCCGGTTTGGCAGCGGCGTTGGTTTAGTCGCGAAGACGCAAGCGGATGGGGGCGGACCCTTCGGCGGACCTCGGGGTGACAGGGTGCGGGGTAAACGAAAAAAGCCCCGGGGCCGCTTGGGCGCCCGGGGCTTTGGGTTGTGCTTTGCGTTTGATGAACGGCTTACGCACGACCTCCGGCCCGGCGGACGCCGCCGGTAAAGCTAAACCAGAAGTTGCGGTAATAGGTGTTCATCGCTCGGTTTATTGTTGGCAAGAGTGGCGGGGGACGCAAGAGAAAAATCGTTGCGATTGGCCCCCGGTCATTGACCGGGGGCTAAGTGGGGAATGGCTAGGCTTCGGATTCGACGGGTTCTTTTTCGGCGTCCTCCTGTTTCGGCATCTGCTGGCGGGCGTCGGGGAGGGCTTCGGCGACGCCGGGGACCTGTTTGGCGCCGGCCGGGACGTGGATCGAGGAGTCCTCGAAGTCGTCGCCGATCGGTTCGAAGCGGCCGCCGAGGTGCTCGGCGAGGAACGCTTCGGTGACGGCGTTAAACGACATGCGGTTGTTCTCCAGCGCGAAGCCGTGGCCTTCGTCGGGGTAGAGGACGTAGGTGACCGGGATCTCCTTCTTTTGCATCGCCTCGACGATCTGATCGGCCTCGAGCTGGGTGACGCGCGGGTCGTTAGCGCCTTGGCCGATGAGCAGCGGCGTCTCGATCTTGTCGACCAGCCGTAGCGGTGAGCGTTCGAGCAGGGCTTTGCGGCCTTCCTCGGTGGATACGTCGCCAACGCGGATCTTCATCACGGGCATGAACGGCGCCCAGTAGGGCGGTATGTTTTCCAGGAGCGTCACGAGGCTCGAGGGGCCGACGATATCGACGCCGGCGGCGAACACGTCGGGGGTGAACGTCAGGCCGACCAGCGTGGCGTAGCCGCCGTAGCTGCCGCCCATGATGGCGACCTTGTCCTTCTGGGCGATGCCGTTCTCGACAGCCCAGTTCACGGCGTCGATGAGGTCGTCGTGCATCTTGCCGGCCCACTCGGCGTTGGCGGCATTGACGAACTCCTTGCCGAAGCCGGTGGAGCCGCGGTAGTTCACGCTCAGCACGGCGTAGCCGCGGTTGGCGAGCCACTGGTGCTCGGAGTCGTAACCCCACGAGTCGCGGGCCCAGGGGCCGCCGTGGACGTTCAGCACCATGGGGACCGGTTTGTCCGGTTTGCCGTCGCCGTCGGGATCGCTGCCGGGCGGGAGCGTGAGGTAGGAGACGAGCTTCTTGCCGTCGCGGGCCTCGATCGTCCGCGGGTGCATCTCGACCAGGGGGTAGCCTTCGAGGTCGTCGCGGCTGTTGAACAGGAATTTGGCCTTTTTGTTCTCGCGGTCGTAGAGGTAGTACTTCACCGGGCCGTCATCGAGGATGTAGGCGACGGTCCAGAAGTCGTCGGCGAGCGTGCGGCTGGTGACCTGCAGCTCGCCGTCTTCGACCTTGGCGAGGTAATCGAGATCGTCTTTGATCGATTCGTCGAGAATCTTCCACTCGCGGCGTTCGTAGGTGAAGCCGACGGCCTGGATATTCTTCTCGGTGGGATGGGCGATGATCTCGCCAACGTCGGCCCGTTCGTCGGCGGCGAGCAGCTTGCGGTCTTCGGTTTCGAGGTTCCACGCGAACAGGGCGCTGGTGTTGCGGTCGCGGCTGTCGAGGAAGTAGAGGACGTCGCCTTCCTTGTTGAAACCGGCGGGGCCGGTGGTCATCGCGTCCTCGGGGCCGACCTTGACGAAAGTTTCCCACTCGGTGATGCCCTTGTCGCCGGGCGTGGGGTTTTCCTTGGCGGGTTCGAGCAGCTCTTGGCCGCCCTCGGGCGTGTAGTCGAAGGCGAAGCGGACTTTGAAGTCGTCGTCGGTGACGAATGCGGCATAGCCTTCGTTCTCTTGAATGAGCTCTCGCTCGCCGGTCTTGATGTTCACGCGGTAGATGTCGTGAAGCTGCGGGTTGCGGTCGTTGAGGCCGACGAGGATTTCGTCCGGGAACTCCGGGCTGGTACCTTCGATCGTGGCGTGGACTTTTTCGAGCGGCGTGAGGTCGGTGGTTTTATTGGTCGAGACGTCGGTGGCGTAGACGTGCCAGTTTTCGTCGCCGCCCTTGTCCTGCGTGTAGAGGATGTGTTCGCCGGTGTAGGCCCAGAAGTAGCCGCGGATGTCGCGGGTCTTGTCGTCGGTCACCTGCTTGGCCTTGGAGAGGTCGTCGACCGGTGCGACCCAGACGTTGAGGATGCCGTCGGCTGGGGCGAGGTAGCTGAGCCACTTGCCATTGGGGCTGATGCGAGCGGCGGCGCGCTGGGGATTGCCGAACAGGACGCTGCGGGGAATCAACTTGGGCTCCTGGGCTTGGGCTTGTTGGTTGGCGTTGGCTTTGCTTTCGCTATTTGAGGTTGCGTCGCTGCTGTCGGCGGCGTCGTCGGCTTTGGAGTCGCCGGAATCGGCGTCGGAAGATTCGACCGGGGCTTCGACGCGAGGCGGGGGATTGCAGCCCATGGTTGCGGCGGCGAGGGCTGTTGTGGCGAGGAGGGCGGCCAGAGTTGGCAGCTTCGGATTCGAGAATCGCATGGGTCGCGGCGCCTCCTAATTCCTTTGGCGGGTGGTCCTTTGTGCGGACCGTATTGTTGACGGGGCGGGGGAGGGTAGCAAGGTAGGGGCTTCTCGGGAGTGATTCCGCAGCATGAGTATATTGCGGTAAACTGGCGCCAGCGTCATTGGCTTTTCTTTAGACCGGTGGGTGGCGACAGTTCTTAGCAACCGTCGGAATCCCTCCCCTTGCCCCTCCCTTCGAGGGAGGGGGATTTTCGTGGACGCTCCGCTCGTTAACGCTGAGCCGTCGAGGGCGACGCCGTATCGGCCGCTCGCCTGGGTGGCGGCGTCGGCTGCGGCGGGGGTCGCTGGCGACTATTACCTCCATATCGCGACGGATGGGAGTTTGTTCGAAGCATGGTGGTTGGTTGGGGCCGCATGCTTGGTCGCAGCGATTCTGGCGCGCCGGAGGCGACGATGGAATCTGGCGACGGCGGCGCTGCTGGCGTGTACGGCGGCGATTGGCGGGGCGTGGCACCACTGGCGGTTTAACAATGTGCCGTCGCAAGAGCTCGCACGGTTTGCACTCGATGAGCCGCAGCCGACGTGCGTCGAGGCGGTGGTCGTCGAGCGGGTGCAGGTGTCGCCGCCGGTCGATACCAGTCCGTTACGGGCAATTCCCGCGCGGACTATCAGCGAAGCGACGGTGCGCGTCGAGCGGATTCGCGACGGTGAGCGTTGGCGAACGGCGGGCGGCTACTCGAGATTGCGGGTGGGCGGTCGGTTGGAAAGCGTTGCGGCCGGCGATCGGGTTCGCGTGTTCGCGCAGTTTGCGCGGCCGGCGGCGCCGCTGAATCCGGGCGAGTTCGATTGGGCGAAAGTCGAGCGGCGGATCGGGCGGTTCAGTGAGCTGTATTGTGACAATGCGCGATGTGTGACCGTCATTGATGGCACGTCGGCATGGCAGGCAAGTGCGTGGCTTGGCAGTTTGCGGAGCTGGTGCGAAGAGCAGCTTGCGGCGAACGTGGCCGAGCGCGACGCGCCGCTGGTGCTGGCGACGCTGCTGGGAGACCAAGAGCGGCTGTCGGAGTCGACGAAGGACGCGTTCTTAAACACGGGGTCCATTCACCTGCTGGTAGTGTCGGGCGCCCATGTGGCGCTGCTCGCGACGATCATTTGGTGGCTGGCGCGCGGGGCGGTGCTTTCAAGACTCGCCCAGTTGCTCATAACTAGCGGCGCGATCCTGCTCTACGCAGCGATCGTTGGGCCGCAGCCGTCGGTCATGCGGGCGACGGTGCTGACGCTGGCGACCTTCGGCGCACTGGTGCGCGGACGCTCGGCGTCGGCGGGGAATCTGCTCGGCGCGGCGGCGCTTTTTGTGCTCGCGTACAACCCGTGCGAGCTATTTCGCGCGGGAACGCAGTTCAGTTTTGTTGCGGTGGCGATGCTGATTGGGTTCGCCCGGTGGGGTTGGCGGCCGCGGAAGCTCGATCCGCTGGAGCGGCTGATTGATGAGTCGCGGCCGTGGACGGTCAAAGTGGCGCGGCGAGTTGCGACATGGTTCGCTGGAATGACGGCGGCGTCGCTGGCGGTCGGCGTCGCGATGGCGCCGCTGGTGGCGCACCATTTTAATGTCGTGACGCCGGCGAGCATTGTGCTGACGCCGCTCGCCGGGCCGCTCATTAGCATCGCGCTGGTGGCGGGCGTGGGCGTCGTTACTGTTGGCTGGTTGGTTCCGCCGATTGGCGCGCTGCTTGGCGCCGTGTGCGGCGGCAGTTTGCATTGGGCTGAACAGATGGTGTTCTTCGCTCAGGAAGTGCCGGGGAGTTACTTTTACACGCCGGGGCTGCCGGGATGGTGGCTGTTGGCGTTCTATGGCGTGGCGGGATTGCTGGCGGCGATACCGCGCCTGCGGCCGGCGTGGCCCTGGCAGGCGTCCTCCGCGATGACGTGGCTGGCGATTGGTTATGCGACCGTCGGCCTCGGGCGGAACGATGGCGAATCGCTGCGGTGTTCGTTCCTCGCAATGGGTCACGGGACGTGCGTCGTGATGGAGCTGCCGAGCGGGCAGACGATTCTCTATGACGCCGGCAGTCTCGGCTCGCCGAAGGTGGCGGCGAAGACGATCTCGTCGTTCTTGTGGTCGCGCGGGATCGATCGCATTGACGCGATTGTGCTTTCGCACGCGGACATTGATCATTACAACGCGCTTCCCGGACTGATGGAGCGGTTCCCAATCGGCGTCGTTTATATCTCGCCGATGATGTTCGATCCGATCGCGACCGCGGGCAAGCTCACGGCGCCGAACTACTTGCGAGATGTGCTGCGCGAGTCGGGCGTGCCGCTGCGCGAGGCGTGGATGGGCGATCGGCTGCGGACGGATGATCGCGACGTGACGATGGAGATTCTCTTTCCGCCGCGCGAGGGCGTCATCGGCCGCGACAATGCGAACAGCGTGCT
>DASVCM010000201.1:0-4877 GCA_036381635.1 Lacipirellula sp. | reverse complement strand
CCGTTCCCTATCGCAATTCGATCGGCGTGGCCGTGAGCGACGACGGCGGGTTTACTTTTCGGCGTCCGTTCGAAGGCCCGATCCTCGATCGTACGGCTGCGGAGCCGCATTTCTGCGCCACGCCTTATGTGATGCGCGACGGCGGCCTCTGGCGGATGTGGTATCTCTCGTGCACCGAATGGACGATGGTCGACGGCAAGCCGGAGGCCCGGTATCTCATTCGGCATGCGGAATCGAACGACGGGCTCCAGTGGCGCCGGCCGGGGACGATCGCGATTGACTATCTGCGTCCGGACGAGGCCATTGCACGACCGTGGGTGCTCAAAGGTCCTAGTGGTTATGAGATGTGGTACTGCTACCGCTCGAACCGCGGCTACCGCACCAATGCGAATCAAAGCTACCGGCTCGGGTACGCAACGTCTGGCGACGGCCTCTCATGGACCCGCCGGGATGACGCGCCGCAACTCACCAGCCCGAGCGATGGCTGGGACGCCGACATGCTCGCGTATCCGGCGGTCGTCGAAGCGGCGGGCCGTCGCTACTTGTTCTATAACGGCAACGGTTTTGGCCGGACCGGATTCGGGCTGGCCGAGCTCAGCACATAACCTGTGGGAGCGGTTTCTGACCGCGAAGAACGGCATGCCAGTCCAGAACGGTTCGTTATGACGGTGTGAAATCGGCGTCGGAGACGCCTCCTACAAATCTTTTCGCGGCAACGTATCGAGCTTATCACTACGCCTGAAAGAAAAAGGTTCCGTTCATGTCCGACGCACCGAAAGTCAGCGTGCTCATCGCCACCTACAATCACGAGCGCTACATCGCGCAGGCGGTTACCAGTGCGCTCACGCAGGAGACGGACTTTCCGATCGAAGTGATCGTGGGCGAGGATTGCTCGACCGACGGCACGCGGCAGGTGCTGCTGAATCTGCAGCGGCAGTATCCCACGTCGCTCAAGCTGCTGCTGCACGATCCGAACATCGGCGGCGGCAGGAACGTGGCCGCGGTTCTGGCGGCCTGCCGCGGCAAGTACGTCGCCATGCTCGAAGGGGACGACTACTGGACCGACCCGCGCAAGCTGCAAAGGCAGGCCGACGCCCTCGACGCCAATCGCTCGTGGTCGGCGTGCTTTCACCCATCGCGGATGATGTTCGAGGACGGCTCGCAGCCGCCAAAACTTTATCCGGCGAATTGGACGAAAGACGTGGCGACGATCGAGGACCTGTTCCGCGAGAACTTTATCTGCACCTGCTCGATCATGTTCCGCAACGGCCTGTTCGGGCCGCTGCCGGCGTGGCATCAGGAGACCGTGCCCGGCGACTGGGCGATCCACATGCTCAACGCCCATCACGGCCCGATCGGCTTTCTTCCGGAGGTGATGGCCGACTATCGCATCCACGCCAGCGGCGTATGGAGCAGCAAGAGTCTCGCCCAACAGCACTGCGAAGTGTTTAAGATGCTGAGCCGCGTCGATCACCACTTCGGCGGCCGTTACGCGCGGCAGATCGACGAGTACCGCATCGATGTCGTGTCGAATCTGGCGAACTGGCTCGACCTCGCCACGAAGCACGCCGCGACGCTGGAGGCCGAGCGCCGCATCCGCGAAGAACGCCGCGAGAGCCGTCCGGCGGCCGTGAAAGCGGTGCTCAACGTGGGCCGCAAGGTGGAAGACTTCAGCCGCCGCGCCCGGACCGCCGTCGGCCTGCGGCGTAAGGCGGGCTAGTAGCGGTCGCGGCGAAGAGAAAACGGGCCATGAGTCATTCTGAAGGCTGTGCGTCATTCTGAGCGGAGCGAAGAATCTAGCGCTCCGCCAGATCCTTCGCTCCGCTCAGGATGACCTTCTAGGTGATCGGCATATTCTTTGCGGGCCGTGGTGCGGCGTCACCCTTTCTTCAGGAGCCTGTGCCATGGTCCGCTACATCATCCTGCTTGCTGCTGCGCTAATTGGCGCGCTCGCGTTTGGCCGTATCGCCGTCAGCCAAGATGCCCAGCCCAACTCGGCGACAAATCCGCGCTCGGAGAGCGGCCCAACGCCATCCAGCTCCGACAGCGCATCCTCGCAGGAGAGCACTCAATCCCAGCGAGAAGAAATCTGGAACAGCCCGCGCATGCTGCGGGCTCGGGCCTGGCTGCAAGAGTACTGCGAGCGATCGGCGACGATCAGCCCGGAAGAGGCCCGCGAGTACATGGCGGAGCTCAAACAGCTAACGCCCATCCAGATGAAGCTGTGGTTGCTCAAGTTCGATGAGGAGCAAGAGGAGCTCGACCGCCGGCAGGCGGCGTTTCAGCAGGCCCGTCGGACGTCGGTGGCTCGCGCGCTCGACATCCAGGAGGCGACCGAGGCGGCCCACGCGCGAATTGCAGGGGCCAGCGGCGAAGCGATCAACGCGCAACAATCGTTCGAAGCGCGCCGCCGCGCGGCTCAGGCTATGTATGCCCAGCGCGCCGAGAACAGCGCCGAAGCTGCCACGGAAATGACGTTCGAAGGCGCGGCCTCCGGCTATCCGTGGTATCGGGATTTCCATTACCACGTGCATTCGCGCGAGTAGAGGCGATTCTCAAAACCTTGCAAGGGAGGGCGAAGCTCTTGCCGAGCCTTGCGCCGGTACGCGCTTCTCGGCACGGCGGGAGCCTCGCCCTCCCGAGTGTTGTGACAAAAGAGGCAATAAAATGCCGCTTAGTCATAACCGTAGACGTCTTCGAGGCGGTCGAAGTACGGCGAGTAATCGTAGCCATACGCATAGGGGTCCGCCCAATCCACGTCGCGGGCGTCGGCCTCCTCCTGGACGTAGCCGCCCGGGTAGTCGTAGTCGATCTCGTAATCGTACGCGTGCACGTAGTAATCGTGGTCGTAGTCACGATCGAAGTCATACGGGTCGTAGGCGTACTCGGTATCGAAGCGGTTGAAACCTTCCGTGGAGTCGCCCCACTGATAAACTTCGAACGGATACTGTTCGTTGAGATACGGATCGCTTCCCCAGGGATCGCTGTAGCTGAAGACCTGGGCGACGCAAGTCGTGTAGCCGCTCATGAAGGCCAGCAGGGCGACTAAAGCCTGTAGCATTGTGAGAGGGATTCTAGTTTGTGTGAATCTATTCATATCTAACCTCGTTGTGCGTGGGCCGCAGATAGTAGTCGCGGTCGGAAAACCGTCTCCGTCGGCCGGAAGGGTTGGGTGAGGAGTCATGCTGCGACGCCCATTCCTCCCCTAGCCCCTCCCTTCGAGGGAGGGAGATCGTTACCGACGAGACCTTTGCGACGACTGCGTGACTTGCCCCTGGATGGCCACCCGTTGGCCGGAGGACTCGATCCACCTGGCGTTGAGCACCGGCACGCCGTCGCGCGTCCGGCGGAAGCGGCCTTCGGCGGTCGCCAAGTTCCCCGGCTGAAGGGACAAGCGGCGGACCTGGCTCGCGGGGCCGGCGTCGATGATGCGGCGGACGCCTTGGTCGGTTTCCATCAACAGTAACAGGTGCTGCTGCTGGTCGTTTTGGAGCGTCACGCGCTTGATTGCGACGACCTCGCCGGAGACTTGCTGCGGCGTCGAGTCCTGGCGACCTTGTTGCGAGCGGCGTTGCGAATCCGCACTGCGCGCCCGGTCGCGCGCGTCGTTTCGCAGCCGCTCGCGAATGCGGCGTTCATCGTCGCGTTGGCGCGAGGCGCTGGAGCTCGCCTGGTCCGAGCCTTGATCGCTAGGCCGGCCGACGATGATCAAATAATCGTCCAGGCCGTCCGCAAACCCGGCGTTATAGCCGCGGACAAAGCCCGCCATGTAATGGCGACGGGCCTCGCGCAGCTCGGACTCGCGGCTGGACGGCCGCTGCCGGCGCGCATGTCGCTGCTCGTCGCGTGCATTGTTGCGGGCCTCCTCGCGAGCGTCGCTTGCATCGGGCTGTCCGGTTTCGCTCGACGACTGCCCGTGTGCAGCGTGCTCGTCGCCGAAGGCTTGTGCAGGACCGAATGCGAGCAGTGTCAGGGGTATAGATAGCCAGCAAGTTCGTAGGCGCATGAATGACTCCTTCCCGTTAAACAGAATCTGAGGTCGATAGGCCAGTTAAAGCTGTTGTGGCCGATGCTTAGCGACAGCGACCGTGGCTACGGAATGGGATCGTTGTAGTACTCGTAGTCGTAGCCATAGTTGTAACTGTCGTCGCCTTCTTCATCGCCGACTTGAATTCCGTAGTCGTAGACTTCGTCGCCGTACTGGTCGTCGTAATCGTAGTAGTAATAGTTGTCTTCAACGTCGTTCAGAGAGCTCGAGTCGCGATCGTACGAGGCGTCGTCGAGTTCGTACGCGGGGTCATACTCGTAGTTGTTCCCGTCGAACCAGTCGGTCGGGTCGTACCACTCGTCTTCGTTGTAGTACGGGCTGCGCTGCCACCATGTGTCGTTGTTGCCGCCGCTGGTCGCCATCGTGGTTGAGTAGGGGTACTCGTACTCGTCGTTCCAGTCGGCGTCCCAGTCGTCGTAGCCGAAGTGGCCGTAATTAAGCTCGTCGTTGTCCCCAGGAAATTCGTCGCCGTAGAAGCTGTCGTTGTACGGCAGCCCTGCGGGTTCTTGGCCATAAAGCGATGAGCCGGCTAGCCCACATACGACCAGGAATAGACCCAGCCACGAGGATCGAAATGCGGCGCCGCTAACGAAACACATGGAAGGGCCCTCGACTGAAACTGATGAACTGCTGCGCGCAAACACGCGCGCTCGAAGGGGCAAAGAAAGCAAAGAGCATTCCACCGTTCGGAACATGAGTCGATCAGGCACGGCGCGCGATGCTTGCATAGCGCGGCTAGAATATTCCGCTGCAGAGACTGCTCAGCGCGCGGGCGCGGTTGACGCTGCCTACGGCGACGCGACCCAAGCGGCATTAATCTCCGCTCAAG
>DASVCM010000200.1:0-4557 GCA_036381635.1 Lacipirellula sp. | reverse complement strand
CGCGCCGCCGCGTCGCACTGCCCGAGATGATAAAAGGCCTTGCCGCGCTGGTACCAACTCTGCGCGATCCACGGCGCGTCCTGAATAATCTTGCCGGCAAGCTGCGACGCGCGGTCGTAATCGCCTTCGTCGAGTTGCTCCTCCACCGCGCCCAGCCGCCGCTGGTGGATCGAAAGGCCCACTCGCGGCCAAATCAGTGCGATGGCGTTCTCGGCGAGCGTCCGCACGCCGCGGTCCAGATCAACCAGCGCCCGGCCCAGCACCGAATTCGACTGGTAATCGCTCAGCCGTCCCAGGGCCAGCACCGCGCCGCGCCGAGCCATCCGCTCGCCATTTAGGGCCAGCCGCTCCAGCGTACCGATGTAATACCGCTCCGAAACGCTCCGCAAAAATGTGTTGATATCCTGATCGTCGAGGTACGCCTCAAAGAAGTCGACGACCAACGGCGCCTGGTGAAACGATTCGCTCACGGCATTTGATCAACCATAGAAGAGGAGTCGATTGCGGCAGTCGCTGCCGTTACGATCGAGCCATCCCGTACCCAACAACCTTGAGTTTAATTGCAACTTCCAACTGCTCAATGAAAATGTAAAAAGAAGTCCAAACCGCGCCCGATCCTATTGACTGGGCGCCGCTCCGCAAGTCCACAAGCAACGCGCCGTCTGATGTTTCGTAGCCAAACTTGCAATCGGCGATTAAAGTGGTTGCTGCACATCGCGATTGGGGCCCTGCCGTTGGCGTTGGCGCAGCCACAACAGGTTGCACTCGCACAAGATCTCTCTTCGGCAAGCGTGCAACTTAGTCAACGGCTTGAGCAGCCGGTGACGCTCACCTGGAGAGGACAACAACTTGGCGCCGCACTCGAGCGGCTGGCTGAGACTCAGCGGATTCACATCTGGATCGATCGTCGGGTCGACCCGTCCAAGTCCGTCGAATTGTCGGTCACGAACCAGCCGCTGCGCCAGACGCTGGCCTCCGCGCTGGCGCCAAGTGGATGGGCCGCGTCCGCCTACCACGGAGTCCTGTATATCGGCCCGGAGCAAACGGCCCGCGAGCTTCTGACGCTGAGCGCACTCGCTCGCCGCGCCCTCAGGGGGGCGCCGGCCAACATCCGCTCCAAGTGGCTGCAAGCGGACGCGTCATCGTTCCCGCGACTAAGCGAACCGCGCGCGCTGCTCCGCGAAGTGGTCGGCTCAACCGGGGCCCAATTGCGCAAGGACCAGCTCATCCCGCACGATCTCTGGGCGGCGCGCACGCTGCCGCCGATGGCGGCCGTCGATCGCGCCGTACTGCTGCTGGCCGGCTTCGATCTGACGTGCGAACTCTCATCCAACGGGCGCCAGTGCACGGTCGTCCCCATCAAACGCCCCGTGCAGATTTCGAACACATATACCGTCAATGCGGCCCGCGCGGCGGTCGTCGATGCCGTGATCGAAGAATTGCCTGAAGCGAATGTCACGCGGCGCGAGATGAAGTTAACTTTGCTCGCTACCGTCGAAGAACACGATCGCGTTCGCGAGGCGATTCAGGGCAAATCTGCCACGTCTTCAACTCCACGGCCCGCGCCGCGTCCGGTCAAACGAGATGCTCAGCGCTTTACCTTGAAGATTACCAATCAACGTGTCGGTCCCGTGATCGATCAACTCGCCCGGCAACTGAAGCTGAAGATCGAATGGGCGGCGCCTGCCGAATCGCGAAACGCGCTCATCTCTTGCGAAGTTCGCGAGGCGACGCTCGATGAATTGCTCACCGCAATCCTTTCGACGGCTGAGCTAACGTTCGAGCGCGACGAGCACTCGGTGAAGATCACGAGATGAGTATCACTGCGCGGAGCGAATATGGCATGAGGTATTGCTTCCTCCAGGCCCAATGGGCCGAAAGTAAATAGCCAGGGGCGTAAGCCCCTGGTGTTCGTCAGCTTATAACCGTAAGCCCCAAGGGGGCGGCAGTAAGTTAGTCAGAGTACTGCCGCCCCGTTGGGGCTTACAGTTCTCACACACATTGAACCAGGGGCTTACGCCCCTGGCTATTGACTGTCGCCGCGTTGCGGCTTCGCTTCGGTCGCTTACACTGTCGGCTCGCAGACGCACTGGCTAACTCATCAACCGGCCGAGCTGTTCGCGAATCTCCGCTTCGATCTTTCCCTTGAACATCATCGCCGCGAACGGGATATCGCCGGTCACCGCGAGCTTCTTGTCGAGCGAGTCGATGGCGCCGGCGATTTTGAATCCGAAGGTCTTAAAGCCAAACGACAGTGTGTTGCCAGCCCACGACTGCTCCAGTTCGCTCACCTTGTCGCCATGCTGCGACTTGAGCATCTCGATGAATCGCTCCAGCCGCGATTTGGCCTCGTCGGCCGAAAGCTGGTGAGGAACTTCCAGGTTGAACTTCGGCACGCCGCGTCTCCTTGAGAAAGGTCGAGAGTCTAGGGTCAAGAGTCGAGAGTCAGAGATGCCGTTACAAGCGACGTCTGGCTCTCGACCCTCGACTCTAGACCCTCGACGCTCCTTCGCTACTCCTCATCGTCGTATTCCGTGCGATCGCCGCCGTGCCACAACGGCAGACCTTCCCGCACTCGCTCGGCGAGCACCTGCAGCTTTTCGTCAGTGCCCGGCATCGCCTTGGTCGCATCGAATCGTTCTTCGGTGACCGTTTCTGGCTCAAAGTCCCACACTCCTTGCTTGATAGCTTCCAACACCGACTTGACCACGTCTCGATCTCCCCAAAAAACGTGATGAGATGCATCGACGGATAAGCATCCTCGCCGCTTCCTGTGCCGTCCGTACTCAATATCCCGGATGAGGGCGGGGCGTTCAAGCAAACTCTTTTGTTGCCGGAAAACTGCGGATTTGCCGCGTGGAGATTATATCATCGCGCATCCGGAAAGGACGGCGCGAAGCTCGGCCACGCGGCGGCGGCAAACGGCGCCGCTTCGGCCCCCTTCGCATGCCGCGCCACGAACGCCGACGATGTTCAGCAGGTGCACGGGCAGTCGCGAGATGGCGGTAAGGTCCAGCCGCCCCGCGGCAACAACCGTACAACCGCCGCGACGGGCAGATTCAAAAAGCTGCCGTAGCTCCGAATCGCTTGTGCAATCGAAGATCGATCGAGCCTGCTTGTCGAACGTGTCGATCAAGATCCAGCGGCAAGCCGAGTCGCTGGCCATGTGCAGAATTTCGTTCCAAGGGGGCGAGGCGGCGGCCGCCTCATCTGCATAAACTACGGCGGCCAGCTCTTTGCCAGCCGCTTCAATTTCGCGTTTCGCGGCCAGCCACTCGTTCTGCCAGGGGCGGTCTCTCAATCCAGACAAGCCAAGCTTCAATACCTGGATGCCGCCAATCTCAAGCAAGCTGCGCGCGGAACCGTCGGTCCAGTCGCGAAGCTCGCCGCCAGCCGCCGATATTGACGCCCGGCCATCGATGCAAGCGACAACGTCCTGGGCAACCGACGCATCCACAGCGCCTAGCGCGCCGCGGTCGGGCTCTTTGAGATCAATCCAATCGGCGCCCCCGACGAGCGCGGCGGCCGCCTCCTCGGCATTGCGAACGCTGATCAGGAGCTGAGGAGCTTCATTCACCTTGATGAGCACTTTCGGGAGGGCGAGACTCCTGCCGAGCCGAGCCCCGTGCATTCGGCTCGGCAGGAGCCTCGCCCTCTCGGACTTCGCGCAGCCTCCGCTTAAGTCGCCGAATGACGTCCGTCGTCCGCGGCTCGCACCACATGCCGCGAATCGTAACATAACTTTCGCACCAGCGTCCCAGCGCTGGCTTGACGTCGACGTGCTCCCACTCCGGGGCCTTCTGCGAGAGCCTTGCCACCAGGTTCACCGCTTCCGCCGGCCTCCCGCCAGCCGCCGGCAGATTCGCCGGTCCCTGGCCCAGAAAGAACGCTTCCAGCACTTCCACCGGCACGGCGATCGGCGCCCCGGCGCGGAGATTGAAGAGGACCTCGCCGTCGCGATAAGCAATCCGCGCCTGCCGAAACTGGTTTGCCAGCACGATGATCAGTACCGCGGCTGATGCTATGAGCACCCATCCCACAACCGCAGCCGCATTGTTATCAGCACCAGCGAGAACGGCCCCGACGATTCCAAGACCCAGCGCAGGCGCCATCGCAAACATCAACACCCGACGATTCGCTCGCAGCCAAATCTCCGTCATACCGCTGAGTGTACCCCCAGGTAGCCGCGGGCTGACAGCCCGCCGGAGCGGAGCGCTAAGAGTTCACGGAAAGTTGCGTCGACGCCGCTGCTCCGGCGGCCTGTTAGGCCGCGGCTATGTGGAGCGCCCTGGATGCTTGCCCGCGTCGCGATAGGCGCATCTGAGTTGAGCCATTAATCTTAGCTCTTCCAATCGCCCGAATGCGCTCCGCGCGTCCCACCATGGAATTGCCTGAGCGATGTCCGCTTCCGAACATTCGACAAGCTCTCGCGACAGGGCGCTCCCCGGCATCATCGCGGTCCTGGCCCTTTATGCCGCCAGCTTGGCCTGGGGCCTCCCGCAGCGTTGGACCGCTGCTGCTACGGCCGGTCATGGCGATGAAACGGTGCACGGCGTC
>DASVCM010000199.1:0-4245 GCA_036381635.1 Lacipirellula sp. | reverse complement strand
GGAGCGACATGCAGCGGGACATCGACCGCGCGATGCGGCGGGGATGAACCAGAGGACCGTGGGACCATGGGCTATGGGACCATAGGACTTCGGAGCCGCAATCCTATAGTCCCATGGTCCGATGTCCCAATATCCTATGGTCCAGCGTCAACCATCTGCCGTGACCAGCAGCGAAACGGCCTGACCGGTTGTGCGATGATTCAGCACGAGCGCCGAGCGAGCGCGTGACGGCGTCAGCTCGGTTACGACGTTTACCGGGCACTTCGGGTCGGGCGTGTCATAGTTCAGCGTTGCGGGAATCGCGTCGTGCTGCAGACCGAGCAAGCTGACGGCCAGCTCGACGGCCCCGCTGCCGGCGCCCGTGTTGCCGAGCAGGCTTTTCGGCGCGGTGACCGGCGCGTCGCCGAGCGTTTGACGGATCGCCTCCGCTTCAATGCGGTCGTCCAATTCGGTGCTCAGGCCGTGGGCGTTCACATGCCCAACGTCGTCACGCTTGAGGCCGGCCATTTGAAGGGCCGCTTCGATCGCTTGCTGGATGCCGCGACCCGTCGGTTGGTAGAAGTCGGTCGACGGCTCGTAACGTCGCCCATAGCCGGCGATGCGGGCGAGCGGCTTGACTCCGCGAGCCTCGGCATGGGCGCGCGTCTCCAGCACGAAGAGGGCGGCTCCTTCGGCGGCGACCCAGCCGTCGCGGTCGGCGTCGAACGGCCGGCACGCGCGCTGGGGCTCATCGATGCGCCGCGACTGACGGGCGCCGTTGTGCCACAGGACGTCCATCCAGCCGAAGGCCGAGCTGGCGCCGCCGGCGAGCATCACGTCGGCATGGCCGCGGGCCACCACGTCGGCGGCTTCGATGATCGCCAGCAGCCCGGAGGTGTCGCCGGCGACGATCGAGTTGCTCGGGCCGCGGGCGTCGTGGACGATGCTCACGTGGGCCGGCGCCATGTTGGGCAGATACTTCAGCAGCCACAGCGGAAAGACCTCGCGCAGGCCGAGGTTGCCCCACCGCGAGAAATCGAACGTACCGCCGCCGGCGTCGCTGGCGTGGCACGCGGCGGCCAGCTCCGGCACCTCGGGACAGAACATGTTCGAGCCGCAGGTGACGCCGAGCCGCTCGGGCTCCACGCCGGCGTCGTCGAGCTGAGCGTGTGCCCACGCCATCTCCGCGGCGGCGAAGCCAAGCTGCGTCTCGCGCGACATGACCTTGAGCGATTTCCGCGGCTTAACCCATTCCTTGGGATCGAAGTCGGCCACGTCGCCAGCGATGGGAATCGGCGCCCCGGCCACGGCCAACTCGGGGACCGCGCGGACGCCGCTCCGGCCGGTTCGAATGGACGCCCACACCGCGTCGGCGCCAACGCCGATCGGGCAGACGATTCCCAGGCCGGTGATGACGACTTCGTGCACGAGTGAAAGGTATCGCAGTGGATCAAAATGACGGCAAAAACGGCCTGAAAACGCCTGCCGCGGGCAGAATCTTGTCAGTCTAGTCGGGTCGCGAAACGCCAACAAGCTGGCCGGCCAACCGGCCGCGGTTCAGTTTGAACGCTTGTCACCCCGAGGTCCGCCGAGGGGTCCGGCTAGATTCCTCGGCGGACCTCGGAATGACACGATGAAACTGACCCGCTGCCGACGACCTGGCTGACTGGCTTGAGCCTGCACCGCTAGATAAACTTCCTATTGTTACGCATGGACGGCATTATCCGCTTTATCAGGAAACACGACGCCATTTGCCAGGGCCACGAAAGGCACAGAACTCGCCGTCCATTTGCCGATCGGTTGTCTGTGTCTGGTCGCCGGGGCGGCTGGCGTCATCTCTCAAAGGTTTTCGAGCAGGGTTACGGCGGTGTCGACATTACTGGCTCCGGTGAGCGAGCGGCCCACGGCTTCCAAGGGCGCGCTCGGCGAGTTCTCGTTGGCTGAAGCCCGCCGGATCGTGGGCGATCACTTCCGGCCGAACCCGTGGATCTATTGGACTGACTTTCTCGCGACCTGGACGCTGGGCGTGACGGCGTTTGCGCTCGTCTCGCGGCCGGAGCGGATCACCGCGAACGCGGCTTGGCATTGGCCGCTGACAATTGCGCTGTTCATCGTTTCGTCGCTGGCGTATTACCGCTGCACGCTGTTCATTCACGAGCTGGTTCACATCCGTGCGGACGAGTTCAAGGCGTTTCGCTTTGTGTGGAACATGCTCTGCGGTGTTCCGTTTCTGATTCCGTCGTTCGTTTATTACACGCACATCGACCATCACCGGCGGAAGCACTACGGCACGCATGAAGACGGCGAATACATTCCACTGTCGAACATGCCGGCGTGGCAGATCTTGTTTTACCTCTCGCAGGTGCTGGTGATCCCGATCGCCGCCGTCGTGCGGTGGGGACTCTTGACGCCGCTCACCTGGGTCAGCCCGCGGATTCGTGATCTGGTGCATAAGCACGCCTCGTCGATGATCATGGACCCCAAGTACATCCGGCCGCTGCCCACCAAGAACGTGCTGCGAACGATCCGGCTGCAGGAGGCGCTCTGCTTTCTGTTCGTGTGGGCGGTGGTCGCGCGGATGACGATCAACTACGGGCTGATCTTCAACGAGCCGTTGACGCCGCTGTTTCTGGTGCAGATCTATCTCACCAGCGTCGTCATCCTGACGCTCAACGCGTTGCGCACCCTCGGCGCCCATCGCTGGACGAGCCATGGCGGCGAGATGACGTTCGTCGAGCAGATGGTCGACTCGATCAACTACCCGCACAATCCGCTCGTCGCCGGGCTCTGGGCGCCGGTGGGGCTGCGGTTTCATGCGCTGCATCACATTTTTCCGACGATGCCCTATCACGCACTGGGGACGGCTCACCGGCGGCTGATGCGCGAGCTGCCGGCCGATTCGCCGTATCGGCTGACTGAGGCGCGGTCGCTTACGGAGTCGATCGTTTCGTTGTGGCGGCGGGCGAAGGCGAGTCAGGCGCCGCACGGCGAGCCGGTGGTGGGCGTTGCTTCGCAGTCGGCTTAGCTTTGTGTGGTGCGTCCTGCGTGGTGCTCCGGCGGGTCGTTGACCCGCGGCTAACCGAGTTTTTCCAGCTTGGGGAGCAGAGCGGCTAGGATGCCCAAGAGCGGCAGGTAGGCGCAGTAGCTGAAGACGTACTCCAGGCTGGTGGCGTCGGCCCACCGGCCTAATAGCGCCGCCGCAATCGCGCTGACGCCGAAGGCGAAGCCGAAGAACAGCCCCGCGACGGCGCCGACGCGGCCGGGCAGCAGCTCCTGGGCGAAAACCAGGATCGCCGAGAAGGCCGACGCCAGGATCGCGCCGATGAACACCGTCAGCAGCACCGTCGCCGCCAGGCCGGCATGCGGCAGCGCCAGCGCGAACGGCGCCACGCCGAGGATCGAAAACCAAATGACGACTTTGCGGCCGAAGCGGTCGCCCAACGGTCCGCCGGCAAAGGTCCCGGCGGCGACGGCGAACAGGAAGATGAACAGATAGATCTGGGCGTTTCGCTCGGAGACGCCGAACCGCTCGATCATGTACGGGGCATAGTACGTAGTGAAGCTCACCAGGTAGATGTATTTGGAGATCACCAGTCCAATCAGCACGAGGATCGCCCGGGCGACGGTTCGCGAAGGGAGCGGCGCGTGGCGCAGCCTTTTCTTCGTGGGAGCGGCGAGATGGCCGCGGAGCCGGGCGTGGTACCAGGCGCCGACGCGCAACAGGAGCACAATCGCCGTCAGCGCGAGCAACGAGAACCAAGCGATGCTCTTCTGGCCGTAGGAGAGAACAATCCAGGCCGCCAGCAGCGGGCCGAGCGACGTGCCGAAGTTGCCGCCGACCTGGAACAGCGACTGGGCGAAGCCGTGCCGGCCGCCGGCGGCCATGTGGGCCATCCGCGAGGCTTCCGGATGGAAGATGCTGGAGCCCGTGCCGATGAGCGCCGCCGAGGCCATCAGGCCGGCCAGCGAATCGGCCCGCGAGAAGAACAGTAAGCCGATAAGCGTCGCCCCCATGCCGGCGGCGAGCGAATACGGCTTGGGCCGGCGGTCGGTGTAGATGCCGACGACCGGCTGCAAGAGCGAGGCGGTCGCCTGGAAGGCGAAGGTGATCAGCCCCATGTCGAAGTAGCTGAGCCCGTGCGTCTCCTGCAGGAAGACATAGTTGGCGGGGATCAACGACTGGATGATGTCGTTGAGCATGTGCGCCGCACTGATCGCCAGCAGCACCTTGAGGGCCGTCTGCTCGACGGCTTCCTGTTCTTCGAC
>DASVCM010000198.1:0-2731 GCA_036381635.1 Lacipirellula sp. | reverse complement strand
GCCCGCTGGCGGTCCTCGACGGCGTCCTTTAGCCGCTCCTGAAACTCCTCCGGCGACAGGTCGCGGGCGCGGTAGCCGGGCGTATCGAGGTTCGCGATGTTGCCGGCGAGCACGCCGTGGCGCGCTTCGGTGAAGTTCACCACCTGCTCCAAGAGCGGCAGCGAGCCGGAACTGAACATTGAGGGAACCATGGCTATTTACTCCGGTCGCTTACGCTCTCGGCTCGCCTGTCGATCGACGCACTAAGCATGCGGCATGCCGTCCCCCGCGCGCCGTGGGACGCGATGGGAGAGATACACGATGCAACCCGCCTACGCACGGTCAGTTATTGCTCCTTATCCGGTTTGCCGTACTCCGCGCCGTTCGCAACTCACGCCGTCTTGCGGAGAGCGCCACCGGCAGATTCTGCCGAACCGGCCGGCAGATGCTGCCGATCGCTGGCCGCTAAATGGAACTCCTTGGTCCGCGGCGCGAAGCCATAGGCCCGCAACTTACCGCTCAGCGTTCGCACGCCGATTCCCAGGGCCGCTGCCGTCTGCCCGCGATTGCCGCCGAACTTTTCGAGCGTCGCAATGATCGTCGCCCGCTCAATCTCATCCAGACTCGCCACCTCCGCCGCTTGCGGCTTAGCGCCAACACCGGCCGCCACGCGCTCCGGCTGCTGCAACCATGGCCGAAGCTGGTCAGCGGAAATCGACTCGCCGGCGCTGAGCACGCAGGCGCGAGTGATGAGATTCTCAAGCTCCCGAACGTTCCCAGGCCACTGATAGGCGGCAAGCAACTCGCGGCAATCGGCGGTGAGTTCCACCCGCTCGCGGCTGAGCCGCCGCGCCGCCCGATCGAGAAAGTGACCGGCCAGAAGTTGCACGTCATCGCCCCGATCGCGCAACGGCGGCATCTCCAGCGGCACGACGGCCAGCCGGTAATACAGATCCTCGCGGAACCTGCCCGCGGCGATCTCTGCCGGCAAATCGCGATTGGTGCTGGCGATCACCCGCACATCGGCGATGCGCGTTTCGCTGGAACCGACCGGCTCGAACGTCCGCTCCTGCAGCACGCGCAGCAGCTTCGCCTGCAGCGGCAGGTCGATCTCAGTAATCTCGTCGAGCAGGATCGCGCCGCCGCTCGCCAGTTCGAAGCGACCCGTGCGGTCAGCATCTGCGCCGGTGAACGCCCCGCGGCGATGGCCGAACAGCTCGCTTTCGGCAAGTTGCGCCGAGAGGGCAGGGCAGTTCAGGCTCACCAAGGGCCCGGTTGCTCGCCGGCTCAACGAGTGTATGGCGCGGGCCACTAGTTCCTTGCCCGTTCCACTTTCGCCGCAAATGAGGGCGGTCTCGTCGGTCGGGGCCACCTGGCGGATGCGCTGGCGAAGCTGCCGCATGGCGGGGCTGCTGCCGACCATGCCTAGTTCGTCGGTGGACGGCTCGCCGTGGCCGCTCGCGACCGGCTCGCTTAGGCGCCGCCGTTCCATCGCCCGCGCGACGAGTTGCTCCAACTGGTTTACGTCGAACGGTTTTTCTAGGTAGTCGAACGCCCCAAACCGCATCGCCTCGACGGCCGAGGCGATCGTCGCGTGGGCGGTGATCATAATCACCTGCGTCGGCAGCCGACGCCGCGAAATCTGGCGGATGAACTCCAGCCCGTCGATCCCCGGCATCTGCAGGTCGGTGATCACCACGTCCGGCGCCAGACGCTCCAGCGCCGGCAGTGCTTCGACGGCGCTGGCCAGGCCGTCGACGGCGTAACCGGCTTGCCGCAGGATATCGATGACCGACTCCCGCACCGCGGCGTGATCGTCGACGACCAGCACCCGGCCAATCGTTTGCTCGCTGCTCGTGCGCGTCATGCCGCCGCTCCCATGGCCCGCCGCGGCGGCAATTCGATCGTGAACGCGGCGCCCCCTTCAGGGCAGTTCATCGCCGTCAGCCGGCCGCCATGGGCCTCGACGATGCGGTGCACAATGGAGAGTCCCAAGCCGGTGCCGCTCGGCTTCGTTGTGAAGAACGGATCAAACAGCCGCGGCAGGTCCTGTTCCGGCAGCCCTGGCCCGCTGTCGGCGATTTCCAGTTCCAGTCCGCCGCGCCGCTCGTAGGAGGTGACGACGAGGTCGCCCCCGCGCGGCATCGCGTCCACCGCGTTGAGCACGAGATTCAGGATCGCCCGGCGCATCATCTCGCGGTCGGCCGTCACCACTGTGTTAGGCGGCACATCGACGTCGACTTCGATCGCTTGCGCCTCAAGCTGCGGCGCGAGCGAGTCGAGAATTTCGCCGATGAGATCCTGCAGGATAAACGACCGCCACTGCGGCTGGCGGTTCGAGGTGAAGCTGAGCAGATCGTTCACGGTTGCATCCAGGGCGGTAAACCCTGCCTCCACCTTGGCCAAAACATCGAGGCTGCCGGCGTCGTCCGACAGCCGCCGCCTCAGCAAACTCAAATAAAGATTCACCGGCACGAGGCTGTTCCGAACCTCGTGCGCTACGTGCGCCGCCATCCGCCCCAAGTCGGCCAGCCGCGTCTGCCGGGCGAGCTCCGCGTCCTTCGCGGCCAGCTCGTCGGTCAGCCGCCCGACCTCCGCCTGCAGCGACTCGTGCGTCCGCTGCAGCCGCTGCGTCGCATCGTTCCAGGCCTCGAGGATCGCCGCGAGGCTGGGCTCGTTGCCGAGCGATAAGAGATCATCCGAGGCCCCGACGATGTCCGCCGGCCGCTCGTCGTCATCACGATGAATGCGA
>DASVCM010000197.1:0-7847 GCA_036381635.1 Lacipirellula sp. | reverse complement strand
TTCCGAGGAATCTAGGCGGACCCCTCGGCGGACCTCGGGGTGACAGGTTTCAGTTCTGCACCGCGACGCGCAGGCGTAGCGACCTAGCCGGGGTCTGGGGGGGCGGGTATTCTGGCGGTTTGCGTTATTGGAACGCCTTGTTCGCTGGGGGTCGCCGCGGCGACCTCGCTGCCTGTATAGAGTCGTCATGTCCGCCGCTTCGCCACGTCGAGTCGTCATCACCGGGTTGGGCGTCGTTTCGCCGCTAGGCAATACGCTGCCGGACTTCTGGGCGGCGCTGGCTGGCGGCAAGAGCGGCGTCGCACCATTGCAGAACCTCCCGGAGCTCGAAGGCAAAGTCGCCTTCGGCGGCGAGTGCCGGCAGTTCTCGGGCGAGATCGACGACTTCGGCGAGCTGGAGAAGGACCTCAAAAAGTCGATCCGCAAGGCGCTCAAGATGATGTGCCGCGAGTCGATGATGGCGGTCGCCGCGGCCCAGCATGCAATCGCCGACGGTGGGTACGCTAACACGTCGATGGAGCCGGACCGCTCGGGCGTGGTTTTCGGCAGCGACTACATGCTGAGCCCGCCGGAGGATTTTATCGATTCGATGCGGGCCGCCGGAGTTGGCGCCGGCGGCTTTCAGTTTGAGAAGTGGGGCAACGACGGCCTCGGCGGCATGAACCCGCTGTGGATGTTGAGCTACCTGCCGAACATGCCCGCCAGCCACATCGCGATCTTCAACGATTTGCGCGGGCCGAACAATTCGCTCACGATGCGCGAGGCGTCGGGCTTGCTGGCGATTCGCGAGGCAGTACAGACGATCGAGCGTGGGCACGCCGACCGGATGATCGCCGGGGCCACCGGGACGCGCATTCACTCGTTCAAGACGGTGCATGCCACGCAGACCGAGCAATTGGCCAACCCGGAGTTGCCGCCGCACGAGGCGTCGCGGCCGTTCGACGCCGAGCGGACGGGGATGGTCGTCGGCGAGGGCGCCGGCGCGATTCTGCTTGAAGAACTGGAATCGGCTCGGGCGCGCGGAGCGAAGATTTACGGCGAGGTGCTGAGCACCGGCAGCAGCGCCGTGGCCGATGCGAATCTCAAGGGCGCCCAGCGGACGGCGCTGGCCAACGCCGCACGGTCGGCATTGGAAGCGGCGAGCCGGGAGCGTGAGCGACCGGAGGAAAGCGTCGGCCACATCTCCGCCCACGCCCTTGGCACGAAGGCCGGCGACGCCGAGGAGGCGGCCGCGTTGCATGAGGTGCTCGGCCCGCGAGCCGCCGAGATTCCCGTCGTCGCGGCCAAGAGCTCCTTCGGGAACCTTGGCGCCGGCAGCGGCGTAGTAGAGACGGTCGCCAGTCTGCTGGCCCTTGGCGAGGGCCGCCTGTTCCCGACGCTCAACTACAGGACGCCGGATCCGCAGTGCCGGCTCAACGTGTCCAGTGCGTCGAAAGCTCTCCCCGCGGGCGAGAGCTTTCTGAAGCTGAGCATTACGCCGCAGGGGCAAGCCGCTGCCCTGGTCGTCCGGCGAGTCGAGTGACCTCCGTTGAAAGCCATCGGCTCTGCCGGTGGACGGCGCCTCGGCCATCGGCCGAATCTGTCCACCGGCAGAGCCGGTGGCTTTCAACTGGCGGCGGTTCCACGCGCGTCCGCGGGTTGACACTCGGCGGCGCCAGCGATACTCTAACCAGATTGCGGAATGCGCTAAAGTGCTTCCGTAAAAGGAGTTTCGCACTTCCGGGACAAGGCCGCGTGCGGCTTAGCGCTGGGAGTACGCACTGCTACGCGCGCTACGCCGCAAGCGGCTGGGGCGCAACAATTTGAACAATTTGAACAACTCGGTTTTGCCCGTGCGGCGGGCGAATACGCCGCGGAGACGCCATGAACCCGAACGAAATCCTGCGCATCGTCGACGCCATTCATCGCGACAAGAACATCGATAAAGAAATCGTGTTCGAGGGGATCGAGGCTGCGCTGGTTTCCGCTCTCAAAAAGCACTACGGCGAAGAAGCCGAGATCACTGTCGAGATCGACCGCCAGTCGGGCGCTGTCTCGGCGGTTTGCAACGGCGAGGCGCTCCCTTCGGAGGAAGTTGTCGGCCGCATTGGCGCCCAGACCGCCAAGCAGGTGATGATCCAGAAAATCCGCGAGGCCGAGCGGGACGCACTGTACGACGAGTACACCGAACAGATCGGCGAGATGGTCAGCGGCGTGATTCACCGCTACGAAGGCGCCGCCGCCACGGTCGCCCTCACCAACGTCGAAGCTATTCTCCCGCGTAGCGAGCAGATTCCCGGCGAGACGCACCACGTGAACGAGCGGGTGCGGGCCACGGTGTTCGAGGTGCGCAAGAGCGGCAGCCGGGTGAAGGTGATCCTCAGCCGCACGCGGCCGCAATTGGTGCAGCGGCTGTTTGAACAAGAGATTCCTGAAATTATCGACGGCGTGATCGAAGTGCGAGCGATGGCTCGCGAGCCGGGCTACCGCTCGAAGGTGGCGGTCAGCTCCAGCGACGCCCGGGTCGACTGCGTCGGCGCCTGCGTGGGGGTGCGCGGCAATCGGATCAAGAACATTGTCGACGAGCTCGGCGGCGAGCGGATCGACATCGTCCGCTGGGACGACAACCTCGAAGTGCTGATTCCCAATGCGCTGCAGCCGGCCGAAGTTGAGCAGGTCATCCTCTGCCGCATGCTGGGCCGGGCGATCGTGCTGGTCCGCGAGGATCAGCTTTCGCTGGCCATTGGCCGCCGCGGGCAGAATGTCCGTCTGGCGAGCAAGCTCTCCGGCTGGGACATCGAGATCATGACCCAAGACGAGCTGGCCGAGTCGATCGACCGCGCGGTCAACGGCTTCAGTCAGCTCGAGGGGATGAGCGTCGAGCTGGCCGAGCGGCTCGTCGAGGAAGGCTTCTTGAGCTACGACGATCTCTCGGTGATCGAACCCGACGCACTGATGGCGATGGGCGAGTTGACGGAAGAGGAAGTCGACTTGATTGTCAGCCAGGCGGAGGAAAAAGCGATGGAAGCCGAAGCAGCCGCCCAAGAGGCGCGGCGGAAGAAGCGCGAGGAAGATCGCCTCGCGGCGATCGAGGCCGAGTACGCGGCCGCGGACGCGGAGACCGGCGGCGCCGGCCGCATCTCCACGGCGCCGACGACCGCGGCCGGCGGCGAGGGGGGCGAAGCGGCCGCCGAGCAAGATCAGACAGAGTTAACCGACATGGCCGAGGACGCCTCGGAAGGCGCCGCGGCGGATAAAGGCGAGCCCGCGTCATGAACCACGCGGCTCGTCCAGCACGACGGTCACTGGCCGGTTCCTTTAGCCGCCGAGCTTGCTCGGCGAGCCGGCGCGGGGCGAGCCCCGCGGCTAAATGCGGTTTACCCGGCGGCGCGTCGCAGTGCTGCCGACCGAAGACTGCGGAGGATGATAACCATGGTTTGTTGAGTGACACGTTTTTTAACGTCGCGGCGGGCGTCGAATCGGTAGTTCGCGAAGGCCGCGCGACACAGGGAGATCAACTTGGCGGTTCGTATCTATTCACTTGCGAAAGATCTGAAGATCGACAGCAAAGAGCTGGTCGATATCTGTGCGCAAATTGGCATCAGCGGCAAAGGGTCCGCGCTGGCCAGCTTGTCTGACGACGAAGTCGCCAAGATTCAAGACTACTTCAAAGGGGGCGCCAAGCCCGCGGCCCGAGGCGGCGGCACGGCGACCATCGCCGCCCCCGAACGGCCGCGCGAGCGCGCCCAAGTTGGCGGGAAGATGCCCGTCATCTCCACGCCGCGTCCGGCAGGGCCGCTTTCCGGCTTGCGCAAGGGCCAACAGCCGCGCGAGGAAGAGCCGCGGCCGGTCGATGTGGCCGGGCCCTCGGCGCCTGAAGCCGAGGAAGCAGCGGCCGCATCCGAAAGCTCAGCGCCCGCAGCACGCGCCACGGCGCCAGCCGCCCCACAGGAACCTGATGCTCCACGGCGACCTGGCCCCTTGGCCGGGCGGATGAAGCGCGACGATTATATCGGCCCCGGCGGCGTCAGCGGTCGGCCGCCGGTGCTCGACACCCGCGGTCCAGCCAAAGGCGATCAAGGCGGCGGCAGCAAGCCGGCGGGCGCGCCGCAGCGCCGGCAGCCGACGATCAAGCTGGCCCCCATGCCCAGCGTCGAGCCGCCAAAGCCTATGAAGGCCAAGCCGGGCGAGGCGGTGATTAAGCCGGACATGAAGCTGCCGGCCGACGCCCTGCGTGCCAGCAAAAGCGGCAGCAAGCCGCTGGCCGCCCACCTTCGCCGTCATGAGGATGCCCTCGACACGGCCAAGAAAAAGGCGCTCGAAGACGAAACCGGCAAGGGCAAAGGCAAGCGCGGCAAGGGCGGAAAGGGCGAGGAGGGCGACGCGCCCTTGCTGGGCGGACGCGAGGAACGGCAGCTCGCTCGACGCCGCTCGTCGAACGTTCGCACCGACGAGGACGGCACGGTCATTCGCCCGTCGCGACGGCTCAATCGTCAGAAGCGCAGGACGGGCGCAAGCACCGCAGCCCCGCGCAAAGAGCGCGTCAGCGTACAGCTCCCTTGTACGGTGCGCGAACTCTCGGCCGCGGCCGGCGTTCCCGGCGCCGACATCCTGCGGATCCTGATGGCCGAGGGCGTGATGGCCACGCTCAACACCCAGATGGATCCGGACATGACCGAGCTCGTGGCGGCCGAGCTGGGGATTACCGTCGAGTTCAAAGCCGTGCGGAGCATCGAGGACGAATTCCTCGACGAGATTCGCAATCAGGTCGATCCGGAAGAGGCGCTCGTCGCCCGGCCGCCGGTCATCACCTTCCTGGGACACGTCGACCACGGCAAGACCTCGCTCTTGGACCAGATCATCGGCACCAACGTGGTGAGCGGCGAGAGCGGCGGCATCACGCAGCACATTCGGGCGTATCAGGTCGAGAACGACGGCCGGCGGATATCATTCGTCGACACTCCGGGCCACGAGGCGTTCACCGAGATGCGGGCCCGCGGCGCCAATGTCACGGACATCGCCGTGCTGGTGGTGGCGGCCGACGACGGCGTCATGCCGCAGACGGAAGAGGCCATCAGCCATGCTCGCGCGGCCGGCGTGCCAATCGTCGTGGCGCTGAACAAAATTGACCTGCCCGGCGTCGACGTCAACCGCACGTACCAGCAACTTGCCGCGAACGATCTGCTCCCCAGCGAGTGGGGCGGCGACGTCGAAGTCGTGAAAACCAGCGCCGTCAAGGGCGAGGGCATCGACGAGTTGCTCGACACGCTGCTGACGGTCGCCGAGCTGCACGAGTACAAGGCGAACCCGAGCCGCGAAGCCCTCGGCACAGTGCTCGAAGCGCAGCAGATGGCCGACCGCGGCGTAATGGCGAAGATCATCGTCCAGAACGGCACGCTCAAAGTCGGCGACGTCGTAGTGTGCGGCCAGTCGCATGGCCGCATTAAGAGCATGCACGACACGCTCAACTCGAAGAACCGCTACGACGAAGCGCCGCCGAGCATGCCCGTGAACGTCTGGGGCCTCGACGTGGCCCCCGGCGCCGGCGAGCACTTCTATGTGCTGGACGACATCGGCCTGGCCCGCGAGATCGCCGAGGCCCGCACCCATCGCGAGCGGACCGCTACGCTCGCCGGCGGCGGGCAGGAGGCGGTGACGCTGGAGAACCTATTCGATCGCCTGGAAGGCGCCGGCGAGGTGCAGACGCTGAACCTCATCCTGCGGGCCGATACCCGCGGATCGATCGAGGCGATCCTGAAAGAGTTCGGCAAGCTGGAGCACCCGGAGGTGAAGATCAAGGTGCTGCAGTCCACCGTCGGCGGCGTCACCGAAGCCGACGTGATGCTGGCCAGCGCCTCGGAGGCGATCATCATCGGCTTCAACGTGGTGCCCGATGAAAAGGCCCGTACGCTGGCCGAGCAGCGGGGCGTCCAGATTCGCCGTTACGACATCATTTACAAGATCACCGACGATTTGAAGCTGGCCCTGGAGGGCATGCTCAAGCCGGAGGAGCGGGAGGTCGACCTCGGCCGGGCGCTGGTGCAGCAGGTGTTCCGCATCAGCCGCGTCGGCGCGGTGGCCGGCTGCCGCGTGCTGAGCGGCATTGTCGAACGGAATGGCCGGGTGCGCGTGATTCGCGACAGCACGGTCATTGGCGACTACGGCATCGACACGCTGAAGCGCGAGAAGGACGACGCCAAGGAAGTCCGCGAGGGCCTGGAGTGCGGCATCAAGCTCGCCGGGTTCAACGACATCAAGGAAGGCGACCTGTTCGAGGTCTACAAGGTCGAAGAAGTCGGCCGGACGTTTGATCAGTAACGAGCTGATTGCGGCTGTCACTCCGAGGTCTTCCGAGGAGTCCGGCCGCAAGCCTAACAACCGGACCCCTCGGTAGACCTCGGGGTGACAGGGTTCAGTTTCACATGAGTTCACGCCGCGTTCTGAAAGCTGCTGAAGCCATCCGCGAGGTCGTCGGCATGGCGATTCTGGCGGATTTGAAAGATCCGCGCATTCAGAATGTGACGGTTACGCACGTCGAGGTGTCGCCGGATATGCGGCAGGCCAAGGTCTACGTGTCGGTGATGGGAGACGAAAAGGCCCAAGAGCTCAGCCTGCACGGATTGCAAAGCGCGGCCGGGTATTTGCAGCAAAAAATCGCCAAACGGATTGATACGCGGTATACCCCGCGAATTATCTTTGAACTGGACATGGGGGTCAAAAAATCGATCGCCATCGCCCGGCTTTTGGACGAGGTCTTGCCGGAAGAACCGATCGAATCCGTCGATGATGGCGAGGGCGACGCCCATTCCGAAAAAGAAGAATAAGAGATGATCGCACGCAAAGGCGCAAAGGCGCAACGAAGAAGTCGCTCCAGGGCATTTTCTTTGCGCCTTTGCGCCTTTGCGTGAGTCATGTAATCCGCATTGATTCATCAAGAGACTTTCTGCCGATGGCTGCTAAGAATCGCGCCGCTCTGATCAATAAGGTGCTCAAGGTCGTTAAGAAGCACTTCAAGCCGGCGGCGGCGCCGAAGGATCGCTCGCTACTCGAGCACTTACTGCTGGCGTGCTGCTTGGAGAATTCCAATCACGAGGCGGCCGAGAAGTGCTTTCACGCGCTGTCGACCGATTACTTCGATTGGAACGAAGTCCGCGTGAGCACGATCCGCGAACTGGCCGAGGTTCTGAAGCCGCTGAACGATCCCGAGCCCGCGGCGACCCGGCTGAAGCGCGTCCTGCAGAGCGTGTTCGAGACGCATTACTCGTTCGACCTGGAGCCGATGAAGAAGCAGAACATCGGCGCCGCGGTCAAGACGCTCGAGAAATACAACGGCAGCACGCCCTTCATCGTGGCGTACGTCACGCAGAACGCGCTGGGCGGGCACGCGATCCCGATTAACCAGGGGTTGCTGGAGTCGATGCGGATCGTCGGCGTCGTCTCGGATACAGAAGCGGCCAAGGGGAGCGTCCCGGGGCTGGAACGCGTGGTGCCCAAGAGCAAGGGCGCCGAAGTCGGCTCGCAGCTCCACCAGCTTGGCGTCGAGATGTACCGCGCGCCCTACGGCCAGACGATCCGCAAGCTGCTCGTGGAGATCGAGCCGGACGCGAAAGACAACCTGCCGAAGCGGCCCAAGCCCGAAGAGGCGGCGGAAGCGGCAACACCGGTAGCCAAGGCTCCCACTGCAACGGAGCCGAAGCCGGCAGCACCACTAGCCAAGAAGACGGCGGCCAAAAAACCGGCCGCGAGCGAGCCCGCCAAGCCGGCGGCCAAGAAGCCGGTGAAGAAGGTGCTCAAAAAGAAAGCCTCAGCCTCGCCGGTTAAGAAAAAGACCACGGCGACCAAGCGGCTCACCAAGAAGAAGCCGCGCT
>DASVCM010000196.1:0-3826 GCA_036381635.1 Lacipirellula sp. | reverse complement strand
GTGGCCGATGCGGCGGAGCAGCCGCGCCGCCGTGTCGAGGCCCTTATAGTTCCAGGCGATGTTCCATACCGCTTGCGTTGGCACGCCGGTGTCGGTGGCGACGGCTGGAGGCAGGACGCCGTGGACCCCGTCGTGGTTGGTGTTCGCGCGGGCGTCTTTGAGAAACTCGCAGCCCTTGATAATTGGCCCGATCCAGCGGTCGATGAACGACTTGTCGCCGGAGAGGAGCGCGTGCTGCGCAGCGGTGTGCAGGATCGAGCCGTGGTCGGTGAGCCAGTCGATGGAGCTGAGGTGCTTGGGCGCCCCGAAGTAGCCCGGATGGAGCGTGTAGGCGTCGCCGGGCGGTTTCGTTTCGCCCTGGTATTTGCGGAAGATTTCGAGGTTCTCGCTGACGAACTTGTGATGGCCCAGATGGTCCAGCAGCATGTGGGCGGCCATGCAGGTGGGCGTCGGCCAGAGCGTGTCGTAGTTCCAGTTGCCGGTGAGCATCGACTTCTCACCGGACTCGGGATTGGTTTCGCTCACCACCTGGGCGATCTCGATCATGCGGCGGACGGCGCGGTTCACCTGCGGCTCGGGCGTGTCGACGACCGCTGCCGTCTCAGGCTGCTCGGACCAGTACTTGTCGCTTTCCGCCAGCGCGGCGTCGAATCCTAGATCTGCCTCCGCTCGCACCGCCTCCGGGTCGCCGGGGATGAACGGCACGAGCAAGTCGACGTGCGTCCCTTCGACGGCCGGCATCTCGACCTTGAGATAGTAGTCGCGCGAGCCTTCGCTTCGTTCCAAAAGCATCGCCGAGCCGGCGGCCATCATGCCGACCAGCCGGATGCGGCCGTCCGGCTCGACCAGTCGGCAGCAGGAGAGCTTGCCGTTCTGGTACGCGTCGCGCGTAAGCTTACGCGGGTAGATTGCGTTCTTGGGATGCACGATGAGGTTTTCTTGATGCCACATGCTCCGCTGCATCATGTCGGGGTTGCCGACGTGGATCATCATGACGGCCGCGGGCGCCGCCTCGAAGGGATCGACGTGCTCGACCAGCAGCCGGACCCATAGGTAGAGCGGCTCCTTGCCGGTTTGAACGGCTTGGCCGCCGGGCGTGTGGGCGAACACCTCCTGGCGAACCACATAGCCGCTGCTGCCGGTGTGGTGCATGAACGGCCAATTCGTCCAGAGGACCGGCGCGGCGTGGCCCTCGTCCCAACCCTGCAGGCCGACGCCGCCATCGGGGTTGTCGCTGAGCTGGTGCGGATGGTCGATCTTCGGCGGGATGGCGCCATCCATCGACGTGCTCAGGCTGAGCTGCACCCCCTGTCCGACGAAAGGATTGAGGTATTCCTTGATGGCGCCGTGCTGCGAACCGCGAAGCGCGTGCGGTTCGGCGATGATTGTGCCGTTGTACAAGAGCGTAAAGCGGAACGGGTGATTCTTGACGCCGACCGGCGTCCAGACGTTTCGCAGCGCGGGGAACCAGTTCTTAGAGGTCTCGAAGCTCGGCTCGCCGGCGGCTGAAGTTGAAGGCAGCGCGAGCGCCGCAAGGAGAAAGATAGTGGCGGCGAACGCAATCGAGGGGAGTTTCAAGGTCATCTGCACGTCCAGGAGAGGTCTATTTGTATTTACCGCGAAGCGGTTCCATCATTCAGCCCAGGGTTGGTCGCGACTAGCGACCTACCCTGGGTAACGCATATTGAGCGCCGAATGACAACCCTGAAAGGGTTGGATCAAGTTTTAGATACAACCCCTTCAGGGTTGCCCTTTGTTGTTTGTTGCCTACCCAGGGTACGCCGCCTGCGCGGCGAACCCTGGGCTGAATGATTTAACGCCTTCGGCGTAGGCGCTGTACTGCTATCTCTGGTTCACGATCGATTGTCCATAGCCGGCACGAGAAGGCATGCTATTTGCCGGTTTCAAAACTCGCAAAACGAACCGGACGCTAGCGCGTTCCGGCTGATTCGATCAGCCGAGGGGCGCTAGCCCCCGGTTTTGAAACCAGCTCTAGGGAACGTGATCCAACGTTTCGCCGCCGCGGATCGTGGCCATGGCGTGATACACGCCCAGCTCGATGTCTTCGTTGATGAAGTGGACCGAGCCGTCGACGTAGACGAAGTGGACGCCGCCGGGATGCATACTGTTGAAGCCGAACTGCGAGCGGTAGGGGAAGGTGTCTACATTCGGATCGAGGCTGGGTTGCCCGGGCACGGCAAAGTTCGGTTGGATTGCGGCGGTCGCACTCGCCTCAACGCTATGGAACCATGAGTAACCAAGTCCGTAGCACTTTCCCTCCTGCCAACAACTTGCCCTGGAAAGCTCGAACGCTTGTTCCCCGGCGAGAAAAGTACGGCTAGTACCATCTTCAACGTTTTCCATCCCCAGCGGGTCTTGCCAGGCGAAGATCCTCATGACGCCGTTTCCGTGGAGCCACGGTTCAGTCAGACCCTGGCCCGGCGCCTCGGCATTATCGTTGGCGAAGGGCGGGACGTCGGACTGCGCCCCCATCACGCCGTCGTAATTCGTCATGCCAGCGTTGATCACGCCAAACACGTACCAAGTGTTGCTTCTGTAAAGCGGGTTATTCGCGGCCAAGTCATCGCTCGGGCATTGAAACGTGGGGATCACGGCCCCGATGGCCGGGTTGCCTTGGATCGGCGAATTCGGAATATCCGCTTGATCGAAGATCGCGGCTTGCTCGATGTGCGGGAGAATGGTTGACAACCAGCTCCACGCCCGGCACAAAGGGCTGCCGCGGCCCACTTGAGCGACTCCCCAGAACGTGTCGGGCACGCCGTAGTTGCCGCTATAGCGGTTGTACGGCAACTCCTTCTTGCTCGATTCGTAATTGAGAACGCCCAGTCCGATCTGCTTGAGGTTATTCGTGCATTGGGAGCGGCGAGCGGCTTCGCGCGCCGATTGAACGGCCGGAAGCAGCAGTGCCACCAGCACGCCGATGATGGCGATTACGACCAGGAGCTCGACTAGCGTGAAACCTCGTTTTCGTGCGAGTGAGAGCGACACGACTCATTCCTTGAAACAGCGGAGGATGACTGGAGCTGGCGTCAACTGGTTACCGCCAGGTCATAGGCGCCTGCGGGCGCTTCGGCCTTTACCTCGACCTTCAGCGGGGTCAAATTCGGGTTGGAGAACTTCTTGTCGCTTAGCGTGCGCGGCAATCCGTTATAGTTGCCGTTCGAGTCTTTCGGCGTCTCGGTGACAAACACGGTCACCCGGTACTCGCCCGCTGGGGCGCCGGGCTTTCGTTGAGTGATGACTGAGTAGGTTCCGTCAGATTCAATCGAACCGATCAGCTTAGTCATCGGATTGACCGTGCTGATGAACATGACGCTCCCCTCGGCGGCCGGCTTGCCGTCGATCGTCACCTTGCCGCTAACCGGAATCAGCTCTGGCCCTGGCTCGCCGCATCCAATTGCGGCGCCGCAAATGCTGAACGCCAGCAAAACACTGACGACTCGCAACTGGCCGCCTGACTTGGTCTGTGTTCCGCGCACGTCGTCGTTCTCCGACTTGTTTGCCACCGAACGCCGCTGGCACATTGCCCCCCAGCGGTGCGAGCGGCGCTCGTCATATGTCGCGACGGATCAGTGGTCCCGATTCCTTCCCCGCAGCGCCCCTATCGCCAACAACGAAGATCCGAATAGCGCCCCCACGCCCGGCTCCGGCACGGCGGCCGCCGCCGGAACGGCGCCCATTTGGCCGAGGTTGCGTTGCCAGATCAAGAAGTCGCCGCCGTCGCTGTCCATATCGCCGTCGGCGTCGGAATCGTCGTTTTCGCCGAAGTCGCCTTTCCACTGGGCGAGGTCGGCGCTATCGACCG
>DASVCM010000195.1:0-5682 GCA_036381635.1 Lacipirellula sp. | reverse complement strand
CCCCGGTCGACGCCCCTTCCGCCCGCGCGCAAATCACCGTCACGTCGAACTCACGAGCCGCATGCTGTGCGCGCTGCCACGACAGCCGCGATTCCATCGAGTACGCGCGGTCGTAGTGATAGGCCGTCAACAACAGCGTCGGCCGGCATTCAGATTGTGAGACGCACTTTCCCATGGCCGCCTAGCGCATGCCTCGCTGAAACACAAGCGATGGGATCGTGACCACCATCAACTTCAAATCGGACCACACGGTCGGCTTTTCCGCGTAGCGCAGGTCCATGCGAACCCAGTCGTCGAACCGCACCTTGCCGCGGCCTGACACTTGCCACGTGCAGGTGATGCCCGGCGTCACGTCCAACCGCCGACGCTGCCAGGGCTCGCACGCCGCCGACTCGACCGTCGGCAACGGCCGCGGCCCCACCAGCGACATCTCCCCTTTCAGCACGTTCCAGAACTGCGGCATCTCATCGATGCTCGACCACCGCAGAAAGCGTCCAAGCTTCGTCGTCCGCGGATCGCGCTTCATCTTGAATGCCGGACCGTCTTGCTGGCTCAACGGACGCAGCTCGTCCTTCTGCTCTTCGGCGTCGACGCACATCGTGCGGAGCTTGCAGATGCGAAACCGTTTCCCGCCGCGCCCCTCGCGCTCTTGCACAAAGAACGCCGGCCCCGGCGACGAAAACTTGATCGCCGCGGCCGCCGTCAACACCAACGGGGCCGTGACCACCAGGCCGACGAATGCTCCGGTCACATCGATCGCCCGCTTCCAGATGGGCAGTGATTTGGCGAAAAAGAACTCGCTCGACTCAAGTTCCGGCTGCTCCTCGGCCGCTGTGACGGGTTCCTCGCCCTCGACTTCCTCTTCTTCCTCGCCCACCGCCTTCCGCACGCGACGATGTGGCGGATACACCAGCACGTCGCACTCAGGCCGTTCCGGCCCCGGCGGATAGATTTCGCTGATGTCGGTGGCCACCTTCCACGCCCCCTCGGCGGGCGTATCCGGCAGCAGCACGGCAATCCGGCCGTCCTCCAGCAGCCCCGGCGTGTCGGTCACGCGAAGCCGACCCTCGAGAACGCGCTCCATGAACCGCACGTCCGCCGGCGTCGACTTTGATCGAGCCAATCGGATCAAGAGCAGCGAAAGCACCGATCCATTGCGGTCGACGCGCATCCGCTCGCAATCCGCGGCAAAGCGAAAGTCGGCGTCCGACAGCAGGAATTCGGGGTTCGAGACTTTACGTCGTGCCAACACGCGGGCGTGCAGTTTCCGCGGCTTCGTATCCTGATTCATGTTGTCATTCGTGTTGCAAGGGAACCGCCGGAGCACTGCCGCGTTCAGGGAAAATCCCCAAACTCTCTGGCGTCCCCAAAGGGGCGGACTATGTCCCGTCGCAGCCGACGGGCGCTTCGTACGACCGGACCGTGGGCCCGAATGCCGCCTCACGTTCTCGTGCGGCGGAACCGCTTCTCTGTGCCGTGGCGATCAAAAAGGACGCCCAGCCTCGGTCGCGCCCTTCGGGGCGCCGCGCTCGGCGTCGAACTTGGCGGGCTTGCGCAATGGGGCGGGGCGTCCGGCCAGATGTGGCATCTCGCAGATGCCGACGGTTCCATGCCTGCGTCGCGCAACTGCCGCAGGCCCGTCCCGCACGACCGCCTCGGTTGCGGTTGTGCGCACGGGACCGATTATAGTAAGTCACTTTCCGCAGTCTAAGCAATTTAAGAGGAATTCTTAGATTTTGCCGGTCGAGTGGACTGGGAAGGAGTGATAGCAGCCCGATTCGCAGGCGAGTACGATGCAATCCAGGAAAGTAATCGCCGAATCGACCGCTGTATCCGCGGCATGAACGAGGCTGCAAAAACTGCCGACGCCGCATTAAGCGGCCTCCTAGTCGTCGATGCCGATGGCCGCCTCCTAGCGGGAGATATCGCGGCGTCAGGCCTCCTCGCGGAGGGACCAGGCGCCCCCCGCTCGCTCCAAGAGATCGCCGGCGGCCACCGGGCGGCCGAAGCGCTCCGGCAAATCGCCGAAGGCCAGCCAGAAATCACCATCGAGCTTGGCCCGACCGCGATGCGAATCCGCCGCCTGGCTGGACCGAGCGGCGTGATCGCCCTGGTGAGCTTCCTCACCGAGGCGGAAGGGCTCCCTCACGACGGGCTGACCGGCCTGCCTGATCGACGGGCAATTCCGATCCGCCTGCACGCCTGGCGAAGCTCAACCACCGGCCGACGCCATTCATACGCCGTCCTGTTCCTCGACCTCGACAACTTCAAGCGAATCAATGACGAGCATGGCCACGCGGCAGGTGACAGGGTGCTTGTGGCGGTCGCCCAGCGACTGCTTCACTGCGTCCGCGACGGCGATTTAGTCGTCCGCTACGGCGGCGACGAATTCCTGCTCCTACTACGCGGCGTGGAAACAAGTGACGCCGCCCAGCCAGTCATCGAACGCCTGCGGCAATGTCTTGTCGAGCCGATCGCTGTCGATTCGGCAGCGCTGCACGTCAGCGCCTCGGTCGGCGTCGCCATCGGCGACCTCGACTCGCGCACGATCGAAGATGCAATCGACGCCGCCGACCGCGACATGTACGCTCACAAACGCCGGCGACCAAAGTGAAGCGCGGCCTCCGAACCCAATCGCAGCAACGGCGCGTATCGTCGATGGCAGCCCCGGCCTTTGGCCGGGGGTCGCTCACCATAAGAACAGAGCTTGTCCCGATGGAAGCCGATCCCCTGGCGGAGCCGGGGGCTGCAAGTCCTTAGCCAGCCCTTGGTGCAATCCCGCATCATGACTCCCTCCCCGCTCGTGGAACTCGTCGGCATTCGCAAGACCTACGCCAACGGCACGCTCGCGCTCGACGACTTCAACCTATCGATCGCCGACGGCGAATTTGTCAGCCTGCTCGGCCCCTCGGGCTGCGGCAAAAGCACCGTCTTGCGAATGATCGCCGGTTTGACCGTCCCCACGTCCGGAACGCTGCGCCGCGCGTGGGACGGCGGCACTCAAGCCGGCGATCAACCGGTCTCCTGCGTCTTCCAAGAGCCGACGTTGGCGCCCTGGGCCGACGTGTGGAGCAACGTCTTTCTGCCGCTCCGACTGCGGGGCCGGCGAAAAGCGCAAGCCAGGCCGATGGTGGATGAAGCGCTGACGCTGGTAGGCCTCGAACAGTTCGCCCACGCCTATCCGCGCGAGCTGTCCGGCGGCATGAAGATGCGCGCTTCGGTCGCCCGCGCGCTGCTAACCCGTCCGCGACTGTTGCTCCTGGACGAACCGTTCGCCGCTCTCGACGAGATCGCCCGCAGTCGGTTGAACGACGACCTGATGATGCTTTGGCGCGAGCGTCAATGGGCGGGCCTGTTCATTACCCATAGCGTCTATGAAGCCGTGTTCCTCTCGACGCGCGTGCTGGTGATGTCGCCGCGACCGGGCCGCGTCGTGCAAGAGATCGCCATCGACCTGCCCATGAAGCGCTCGGCGGAGGTACGCGGCAGCCGGCGTTACTTGGAGCTTTGCCAACAGGTCTCGCAGGCGCTTGCCGCCGCGACCGAATGTTTGCCCGCGGGGGCGCTAAATGGATGAGCGGCCCGACCCGCTGCCCCGCGATGCCCCCGCTTCCGCTGATGCCGGCGGCTGGATCAAGTTCGTCGCCCCGATCATTCTCGGCGTCCTATGGCTCATGGCCTGGGAGGCGTGGGTCCGTCTCGGCGAGATTCCCGATTACAAGCTGCCCGCCCCGAGCGCCATCGCCCAAACGTTGCACAGCGAGTGGCCCGCGCTCGCCGACGCTTGGGCCGTCACGCTGACGACAATGCTTGCCGCCCTGCTGTTGGCCGTCATCGTCGGCGTGCTGCTGGCCGTGCTGTTCGTCACGTCGCGGATCGTCGAGTTCAGCCTCTTCCCCTATGCCGTCATGCTCCAGGTGACGCCGCTGGTGGCCATCGCCCCGTTCATCGTCGTGTGGATCGGCTGGGAGCGCGTCTGGCTCACGCAACTCGTCTGCGCCTGGATCGTCGCGTTCTTCCCGATTGTCGCCAATACCGCCATGGGCCTCCGCAGCGCCGACCGCGGACTGCGCGACCTGTTCGCTCTGTACGGCGCCACGCGCTGGCAGCGGCTCCGGATGCTGCTGGCGCCCTCGGCGCTGCCCTACTTCCTTGCCGGCTTGAAGGTCTCGGCGAACCTGGCGCTCGTCGGCGCGGTCGTCGCCGAATTCGTCATCGGCACGCAAGTCGACAACCCGGGCCTCGCCTCCACGATCTTCGAAAGCCAACTCCGCAGCGACACGCCCACCATGTTCGCCGCCTTGGCGCTCGTCTCGCTGACCGGCATCATGACCTTCTTCGCCACGCAGTTGCTCAGCTACCTCCTCCTACGCCGCTGGCACGACAGCGCCGTCCATTAACCGCCCAAGACGCCATGGACGCGAAGGAATCAAACCACAAAGTCACGACGAAAGTCATGACGGATTCACAAATGCCCATTGGTCAAACCCCCATTCGTCATTCGTCATTCGTCATTCGAGCATTTTCCCGCCGTGTTCATCGTGCCTTCTTGGTTGCATTATCTCCCGTGGCGTCCATGGCATCTTTGGCGGTTCTCCCAATTCTAATGCTCGGCGCCAGCCAGCTCGCCGCCGCGGAAAAGGTCGTCCTCGCCACCAACTGGCTCGCCCAGCCCGAGCTCGGCGGCTTCTACCAGGCGCTGGCCGACGGAACCTACGCAAAACACGGCCTCGACGTCACGATCAAGCCCGGCGGGCCGATGGTCAACAACCGCCCGCTGCTGGCCTTCGGCCGCGTCGACTTCCTCATCGGCACCAATCTGCTGCAGGCCTTCGACGCCGTGAAGCAGGGCATCCCCACACAAGTCGTCGCCGCGTTCTTCCAGAAGGACCCGCAGTGCATCCTCGCCCACGCCGACGGACCCCACCGCACGTGGCACGACCTCAAGCGGGCGCCGCTGATCATGGGCAACTCCGGCCGGCAAACTTTTTTCCTCTGGATGAACGCGGCCCACGGTTTCCCGCGCGCCAACCTGCGGCCCTACAACCACAGCCTCGGCCCGTTCCTCAACGACAAGACCGCCGCGATGCAGGGCTTCGCCACCGCCGAGCCGCAGCGCGTGCTCGAGGCCATCGGCCGCGAGCCGCGAGTCTTCCTGCTGGCCGACCACGGCTGGAACAGCTATTCGACTGTGCTGGAAACGCGGAACGAGCTCATCGAGAAGCAGCCGGATCTTGTCGAGCGGTTCGTCGACGCCTCCATCCTCGGCTGGCGAACGTATCTGCAGGGCGGCAATCCGGCCGCAGCCGCGGACGCCCTCATCAAGCGAGAAAACCCGGCCATGACCGACGGCCAGATCGCCTACTCCCGCCAGAAGATGCGCGAGCTACAACTCCTCGGCCCCGGCGACCTGGCGACGATGCCGATCGGCCACATCGACGTCAAGCGCGTCCGCGACTTCTACAACAAAGCCGCCGCCGCCGACATGTACCAACCGGGAGACCTCGACCCCGCCGCCGCGGTAACGACGCAGTTCGTCGACTAGGAAATCCCCCGTGCTTGGACAGTAATATGCAAGCGTTGGCAAAGGAGCCTTGAGGCCTGAAGGGCCGCGCTAGGACAGCCCAGGGCGCAGCCCTGGGTAATGGCATGAGAAGAATCGCTTAGCCCTGAAAGGGCGCG
>DASVCM010000194.1:0-2521 GCA_036381635.1 Lacipirellula sp. | reverse complement strand
AACGCCCAGTCTGATCGCCGTCAGTTTATCAAGGTCGCCGGCGCCGCCACAGCGCTGGGAGCTCTGAACGCGCCCCGCGTCTTCGCCAAGTCGGGGGCCAACCAGACGCTGCAGATGGCCCTCATCGGGGCCGGCGGTCGCGGTACCGGCGCGGTTGTCGACGCTATTTCCGCCGGTACGCACCCGGTGAAGCTCGCCGCTATGGCGGACCTGTTCCAGCACCGGCTCGATGGCAGCTACTACACGCTGTCGCAAACGCTTGCCGACAAGCCGGAATTGGTGGACGTTCCGGAAGATCGCCGGTTCGTCGGCTTCGACGCATACAAGCATGCGATGGACGCGCTGAACCCCGGCGACATTGCCATCTTCGCCGCGCCCTTGGCGTTCCGCTGGGTTCACTTCCAGTACGCCATCGAGCGCGGGCTGAACGTGTTCATGGAGAAGCCGATCGTCGCCGACGGCCCGACGGCCAAGCGGATGCTCGAACTCTCCAAGAAGGCGGACGAAAAGAATCTCAAGTGCGCCGTCGGTCTGATGATCCGCCACTGCCGCGGCCGCCAGGAGCTGCACAAGCGAATCAGCGACGGCGAAATCGGCGATCTGATTGCGATGCGGGCCTACCGGATGCATGGCCCGCTGGTGACTTGCTTCTCGTCGGGAAAGCCGAAGGATCGCGATGAGCTCACCTGGCAGATCGAACGGTTCCACAGCTTCTTGTGGGCGAGCGGGGGGCTGTTCAGCGATTTTTACATCCACCAGATCGACGAAGTCTGCTGGATGAAGAACGCTTGGCCCGTGAAGGCCCAGGGCTTAGGCGGCCGGCACTATCGCGGCGAATTCGTGGATCAGAATTTCGACACGTACGCCATCGAGTACACGTTCGACGACGGCTCGACCTACTTCTTCGACGGCCGCACGATGGTCGGCTGCCGCAACGACATGTCGAGCGTCGTCCACGGTTCGAAGGGTTCGGCCATTGTCAGCGCCTCGGGCCACACGCCCGGCAAGGTGCGCACCTTCAAGGGCCAGCGCCAGGACAACGACGAGGTTGTGTGGGCCTATCCGCAACCGGAAGAGAGCCCCTACGTCCTGGAGTGGAAGGACTTCCTGGGGGCGATCGTCAAGGATCAGCCCTACAACGAGGTTCCGCGGGGCGTCGAGGCGAGCGTGGTGACCAACATGGGCCGGATGGCGGCTCACACGGGTCAGGAGATTACGTATGAGCAAATGCTTGATTGCCCGCACGAGATGGCGCCCAGCGTGGCCAGCTTCGCCATGGGCGATCCGGCGCCGGTCATGCCCGATGCGGAGGGCCGGTATCCGGTTCCGATGCCGGGCGTTAACCGCGACCGCGAGTACGCTGAGCCTGGGACAACCGTCAGCAAGACGTAAAGGCAGGGCGAGCTGAGGCGTGACGGCATGAGTCGCGGCGCCTATCCTGAAATCGCTCTAAAATCAAAAACCCGCGGGCGGCATTCGCCGTCCGCGGGTTCGTTTTTGGCAACGTCGGCTTACTATCCCACCGCTTCTCGACGGCATTGAACAGCTATAATCGCCAAACCAAGCATCGCTAACGCGCACGTTGCCGGCTCGGGGACCGTGTACAGCTCAAACGCCAGGTCCTTCGAGAATTCTCCAATGCCGCGAGGGCCGTCGGCCAGCGGAAGGTATCGCGTCGGCTGATATCCGGCCTGATCAATGATCGGCATAATGCTTCCCATGGGGGTGGTCAGATGATTGACGACGATGTGGCCGGTGACCGCGTCGTCTTGGAAATGCCACACGGGAGTGCCGCCGGGGACGGGACCTAGGAAGCCGTCGATGTGCTCGCCCGGGACGACTGCCGGCACGGTGGAGGCCAGCGGATTCATGATCGTGTAATCGCGGTTATGCCATCCCCAGCGCGGGACGAATGTGGGCGGCTGATTCGGATCGATGATGATCCCAGCCGGAAGATCGACCAGCGCCACAATTTTCAGCCAATACACCGTGTCGGATTTCTGGAAGAACTCTTTGCCCAAGTGGAGCTCGGCATTGTATTCGTAGAGTGTTTCATTGAGCGGAGGGCCGCCGCCGCTGATCGGTCTCTCGGTAAAGGTTCCCGAGCCAGGCGATATGGGGCCCCGCCTCACGATTTGATTTAAGAGCGGCTGCCCAGGATGGCTGAAGGGATTGTTGGGGCCGGCGGGGACGTCGCTTTCGAAGGAGATCAAAAACTTGTCGACCGGAAAGTTGGGCGACACAAAGTTGTTGAGGTAGGAACCCCACCACTTAACGTGCACCACGGGGCTATTGAACTCGTCGGCGAAGTCGTCTGCCATGAACACGCCTCGATAGGGCGTGGGCCCCGTAGCGCCGATCGTGCTGTATGCCGTACTGAGTTCGTCATGGCCCCAAAATCGCTGCGTCACCCCGTTGGGATTAGTGATCGGCGTGCCGTCCATCGGCTGCTGGCTGAACTTCAAGACGTCGCGGCCGTCCAGCGGGTCCGCAAGCGCTGGCGATGTCGCAACGATCGTCA
>DASVCM010000193.1:0-2359 GCA_036381635.1 Lacipirellula sp. | reverse complement strand
CGCGGGCGTAGTAGTCGCGGATGGCCTGCATGACGACGTCAGGATAGTCGGTCGCAAAGCTCGCCACGCCGAGGTCCATAAGCTGCCAGCAGATCTCCGGGTCTTTGCGGTCCCAGGCCAGCGTCTGAAAAAGAATGCCGTGGCGCCGCAGCTCCTCGCCCGTCTTCACGAGAAACTCCGGGCTGGGCGTAAGCGAGCCGTCTTCGGCCGTGCGGACGTGAATCTGCAATTGCGTAATGTCGGCGAAATCCGTCTTCCGCAGCGCGGCCAGCCGTTTGCTCAGCTCGGCCTCGCTGCCCCCCATCCAGTGGAGCGTCGCCGACTCGGGCGCCAGGCGTTTCCACTGGCGAATAATGTCGTACTTGGTGCTCGCCAGGATGAGTTGGTCGTGGACTTCGCGCGACTCGCGGGCGAGCTGCTCCAGGTCGACATTTTTGATATCGATATAAAACTTCCGCTTCGGATGCTCTTTGAGGATCTCGTAAACGTCCGCCATCCGCGCGATCCGCTGGCCTGCGAAGCTGGGCCCTTTCCAAGCGCCGATATCGAGCCGCTGCAGCTCGTCCCAGGTGAGATCGGCGACGCCCTGCTTGCGGACTTCCGGCGGCGCGTCGG
Organism: Lacipirellula sp.; assembly: GCA_036381635.1. GTDB lineage: Bacteria > Planctomycetota > Planctomycetia > Pirellulales > Lacipirellulaceae > Lacipirellula. Next base: position 1,744 of record DASVCM010000193.1, on the reverse strand, counting down.
GCAGAATCCGCTGAAAGTCGTTGTCGTGGAACGCGACGATCACGCCGTCGCGCGACATCCGCAGGTCGGCCTCGGGAATCGTCCCCAGCTTCCAGGCGATGTTGAACGCCTCCAGCGAGTTCTCCGGCGACAGCGCCCCGGCGCCTCGGTGGCTTTGCACGACCACCTCATTGAGCGGAATGTGGTCGCGAAGATTCCAAGTCGAACGGGGAGCGGCCTCGGCCGCGGAAAGCGCCAAAAGGACAAACAGAAGAGCTATCAGGCTTTGCTCAAGAAATTCGAAACTCGAGATCCGAAATTCGAAAAATGCCGTGTCTCTAGGCTTGTTTCGAATTTCGAGCTTCGTAGTTTGAGTTTCCAGGCATAGCAGAGCTATCATGTCGCCACGTCACCTTCGAAAAGACCGCCGCAAGCGAGCAGCCCTTGCGGCTTTCTGCCGAAATGAACGCAGCCGCCCCCCAGAGTGGGACCAGCGGCTGCAACGATAGGCCCTGCGATTAACTCTTGAATCTCGGCACGCAGGCGACAGAAGTATGGTAAACCGTCGCCGCGGGGGCGTCTAGGACGGCGGCTTTAGGTGCGGCGGGTCGAACCCTGTCACCCCGAGGTCCGCCGATGGGAGCAACCGAGCACGGGCGACCCGAAGTCGCCCGAGCGCAGGGCGGTAGTCCCCGCGAAGCGGTCCGGCTAGATTCCTCGGCGGACCTCGGAATGACTTATTGGAGGCCGCAAGCAGGTAGTTGCGTTTGCTACGGCTACACTTCCTTGACGCCCACGAACTTTCCTCTGAATAATCGATCCGGAAGTTAGCCACCCGCCGATATTCAACGCATAGTAGAGGTAGAGGATGAATTTTCGTCTCGGAGCTTTCGGCTTGCTAATCCTGTCGTCCTTCGGTTCGGCCGCCAGCGGTCAGATCATCGTCGCCCATCGCGGCGCCTCGTACGACGCCCCCGAAAATACCCTGGCCGCGTTCAAACTGGCGTGGGCGCAAGGCGCCGACGGCATCGAGGCCGACTTCTACCTCTCCTCCGACGGCAAGATCATCTGCAACCACGACAAGGACACCAAGCGCACCGCCGGCGTGAAGCATGTCGTCGCGAAGACGCCGTTCGACGTGCTGCGACGGCTTGAGGTCGGCTCGTGGAAGCACGAAAAGTACCGCGGCGAGCGGATGCCGACGATCGAGGAGATCATCGCCACGATTCCCGCGGGGAAGAAGTTCGTCATCGAACTGAAGACGGGACCGGAGATCGTGACGCCGCTGGTCGAAGCGCTCGAGAAGGCGCCATTGGAGCCTGAGCAGATCATCATCATCGCCTTCAACGCCGAGACGGTGGCCGAGTGCAAACGGCAGATGCCCGACATCAAGGCTCACTGGCTGGTGCGCTACGAGCAGGATGAGCGGACCGGCGAGTGGACGCCCGACCGCGAAACGGTCGAGCGGACGCTCAAGCGAATCAAGGCCGACGGCCTCGGCTCGCAGGCGAACGTCAAACACGTCGACGAGGACTTCCTCGACGACCTATGCGACGCGGGGCTGTGCGAGTTCCACGTCTGGACGATCGACGACCCGAGCGTCGCCCGGTACTACCAGAAGCTCGGCGCCTTCGGCATCACCACCAACCGGCCGGGGTGGTTGCGCGAGAAGCTCGAAGCGCTAACCGCTAAGCCGCAAGCGGCGGCCGCGGCGGCGAAATAAGGCTTTCAGAAAACATTACTTACCGCGAAGCGGTTCAATCAT
>DASVCM010000192.1:0-2639 GCA_036381635.1 Lacipirellula sp. | reverse complement strand
GGGGAACGTTGGCGGACGCAGCCGGGGGCGTATCGATCCTCACCTGATACTCGCCGGGCGGCAATTCGTAACGATAGGTCCCGTCCGACTGAATTTCGCCGCCAAGCGGCTGTCCGCCTTCGGCCTGGAAGTTGATGAGACCGGCAGTGACCGGCTTGCCGTTAAACGTGATTGTCCCGTGAACTTCGGTGACAGGTTCGCCGCCGCCGCATCCGAAAAGGAGCGGAAGCAAAGTGGACAGCGCCAAACAACGCGCTCTCCGGCAGATGGGCCGAGCCTTTCGAGATATCTGAGACTGGCGATTCATCATGGGAGCGTCGCCAGGTCGTCAGCATTGCGGGAAGCGAGGGCGATAAGAACTTCGCCATCGGTTTCATCGGTCAGCATTCGCACCGAACCATCGCCCATCACGAAGTTGGCGCCTCCGGAGTGGAAGCTGCCGAAGGGAGAGTCCATCAGGCCCAGCGTCCTCGGCTCGCCATCCCCGCTAACCGGCCGGTGGACGCCCGGAACATGGCCGCCGTAATAGCCAACGATATCGTGATTCGCGTTGATTGGTATGTGCGAGTTAACATTCAGCCCGGCAAACACGAAGCCTGGCGCTGGTCCTTTGGGAGGAGTGGTTGACCTGGCGCCTTGGCCCGGGTCCGTATTGGCCGTGTAGTAGCCGCCCACCGTCCAGGCCCGCATCTGGTACCACTTCTCGCCCGCCATGAGCGTGTTGCTCATGCCATCGGTGGCCGATTTGATTTCGACGCCCTGGCCCTGCACCATCAGGCCGTCGTAATTAATAACTCCCCCGCCGCTGCCCACGCACTCATCGGGCCCGCCCGTGTGCTGTGAATTGCAACTGCTAATGCCTTTGCGGCTTTTGTAGGAACCCATCACGCCGACGTAACTGGATCCCATGGGATTGCCGGCGAGGGTGCTTCCTGAGACATCCTCTACCGCGGGATTGTCGTCGGTGGGACAGATGTAAAGATCGAGCCGGGGCCCAATGAGCTGATAGATCTCGTGAGCGTCAAATGGATCGCCGGGATTCGATTGCTCGCGCGCCTTGATTGCAGCGAGCGCTTGCGAGCTCATTCCCGACTGCTCGACGTAAGGCAATATAAGCACCTGAAAACCAATGGCACGGTCTTGGGCGCCGACCCGCGCGCCGTGTAGGGTCACCGGCGGCAACGCTCCCTTGGCTGATTCGTAGTTCAGGCAGCCGAGGCCAATCTGCTTAAGGTTATTCTGGCACTGCATCCGCCGAGCCGCCTCGCGGGCGGCCTGCACGGCCGGCAACAGCAGCGCGACCAACACGCCGATGATGGCGATGACCACCAGCAACTCGACCAGGGTAAAGCCTCTTGAAGACTGGCGCGAACGACCCAACGAGGTCATAGCGGAATCCTTTGGGGACGGCGAACAGGGGGCACGGACCAGGCGGGAATGGGGCGGGTGGTTCCGGGCACTCCGCCTGTCTAAATTCTAGGCAGCAACCCCGTTTCAACAACGAAAAAACTGCGCAGTTCTTTCGCGGGTTCGCGCAGTTCATGCCGGATAACCACTAAGGCAGGAAGGCGCTAAGAAGACGCTCTCGCCGCAGAGAGCGCGGAGGGCGCAGAGAATACGTTAACACAGTGTTGAGGGCCGCGTTGGACACGACACTTCTCAGCGTCCTCGGCGGTCTCCGCGGTTGAAGAAAGAAAAAACCCGTGCCGCACGGTGGTACGGCACGGGTCGGGATTGCGAGTGAGCACCAACACCCTTATCGACGGCGGCTGGCGGCCAGGCCGGCGAGGATGGCCAGGGCGCTGAGCGCGACGGTGGTCGGCTCCGGAATGGCGGCAAGAGCGGGGACGGCGGCGCCGGCGCTGAACTGCTGCTTCCAGACGTCGAGGTCGGCCAGTTCGATCGTGCCGTTGCCGTCGGCGTCGCCCTGCGCAAGCGCACCGGCCGCGCCCAGGTTGCGCTGCCAGGTGAGGAAGTCGGCGCCGTCGACGTCGCCGTCGGCGTCGAAGTCGGCGTCGTTGCCAGGAGCCGCGGCATCGACCAACTGCAACAAGACGTTGTCGAAGCCCATGGCGCCCGAACCAGCGGACGAAAGCCCGGACGGGCCGCCCATGCGGAGGCTATTGAAGCCGGCGGCGGTCGTCGAGATTTCCCAGGTGACTTCGGCGTCCACGCCGGCTTCGCCCGACCCGGTGATAATGTTTCCTTCTTCGTCGCGCATCGTGTTGCGGAAGCCGTCGCGGAACAGGTCCATCGTCAGCGTGACGTTGGTCGGGGTGATTAGCGCCGTGTAGGTATGCCAACCGGCGCCAATGTCGGCGATTGTCACCAGCTCGTCCGTATCTTCGAGGCGATCCAGTTCGATGGGCAAATCGAAGTACTGCCAGTTCGGCTCGGTCAACAAGTCCGGCGCGCGATCGCCGAACAGAATCAAGCGATAGGCATATCCCTTGGAGGGGAGAAAGTTGGGGTCGGCCGGACCAGGGTTCGCGGGACCCTCGATCCTGGGATCGGCCGTGTTGGTGTTGTAGGCGCCCATTTCGATCAGGTTGGCCGGGGAACGGCTTCGCAGGCCGACCGTCATACGCTCGTTGCCTGAGTTGCCGACGAAGATGTCGGCCTTCAACTCGATGCTTTGC
>DASVCM010000191.1:0-7910 GCA_036381635.1 Lacipirellula sp. | reverse complement strand
CAAGAAGGCACAAAAGGCGCAAAAAAGGGAGAAGACAATTCAAGCTGTTCTTTTTGCGCCTTTTGTGCCCTTTCGCGGCTATTCGATTGTATTACGCCGCGGTTGGAATCTTAAGCGGCTGCGGTCCCAACGTGGCAAATGTGAAGTCGCTCGGCGGATGCTCGTCGAGGTACTCGTTGATGCTATCGGCGGTCAGTTCGTCCACTTGCCGGCCTAACTCGTCGAGCGTCCGCACGCGGCCCAAGTGGTACCAGTCGCGAGCGATCGAGCCGCTCCGCGCCGAGGTCGATTCCTGCTGCATGATCAGCCCGCTCTTGATGCGGGCCTTCAGCCGGCCGAGTTCGTTCGGCTCGACGCCCTTGCGCAAACGGACGAGCTCGGCATACGTCACGTCGAGCGTCTCCTGCGCCCGCTCCGCCGTGGTGCCCGCATAGCAAAGCACCCGCGCCCGAGTAAGTTGCGTCTGCAACGATGCGCTCACGCTGTAGCACAGGCCGCGTTTTTCGCGCACTTCGGTAAACAGCCGCGAGCTCATGCCGCCCGAAAGGACGCCGACCGCCGCCCACGCCTGCAAATACTTCGGATCGCGGTACGGTACGCTGGGAAACGCGATCCCGATGTGGCACTGGTTGCCTTCGAAGTCGATGTGCGGCTCGGTGGACACCGGCACCCGTTCCACGTCAGGGTCCGCCGGCACAGGCTTCCAGTCGCCGAAGAACTTCTCAACGTGCTCAACTAGCTGCGGCCAATCGATCTTCCCGGCAATGCCCAGGATGGCGCCGTTCGGCCGGTACAAGGTTCGCCATAGCCGCTGCACATCATCTAACTTTGACGAGTTGACGCCCTCTTCGTCGCCGTGGCTGGCGCGCCCCCACGGATCGGGATACGTCCGCCGACGCAGCTCGTCCATCAGCCTCTGCGCCGGCTCATCCTCAACGCCGCGGATCTCTTGCAAACAGACCAACCGCGCCGCTTCCAACTGCGCCGCCGGAAGGTGCGGCCGTCGAATGATGTCGGCGTAAATCGTCAGCGCCTCGAGCAGGTTCTCGGCCAGCGTCGCGCCGCTGAAGCTGGTCTGGGAAATGCCGACCGACTCGCCGCGCTCAACGCCCAGCACTTCCAGATCGTTGATCAGCGCCCGGCTGTCCCGCGGTCCCGCGCCGCGAAGCGTCATATCGCACACCATGCTGGCCAGACCCAACCGGTCGGCCGGATCATTGCTGCATCCGCAGGGGGTGAGCAGCGTGAACGCCGCGGACTCCACCGTGTCGATCGGTTCACCTAAGAGCACCAAGCCGTTGGCGAGCTGATGGGTTTCGACAGGGCGCTGTTGAACTCGAGTGGTCGGCGGCATGCAATAAAATCCCCCTCCCTTGAAGGGAGGGGCTAGGGGAGGGATTTCCTTCGTCTAAACGCCCAATCATATCGGCCGCTTGAGCGGTGACCCGGCGGAGGCCGGAACGCCCAACCGCATGTTGGCGAAACGCCAAGCTAGAAGCCCGGCCCAGCAAAGGCAACGGCTAATGGGCCGCCAAGGGGCGGGATTCCGCCTGTTCCTCGACGGCCTTGTAGACAGTTTTCACCGTGCGGAAGCCCAACCGGCGGTAAAGCCGCACGGCCGTGTCATTAACCGCCGTTACCTCCAGGGCCACGCGGGTAACGCCGACGTGGTGGAGACCCGAAATCGCGGTCGTGATCAGTGCGGCCGCCACCCCCCGCCCCCGATGGTGCGGCGTGACGCCGATATTCTGGATGTTCGCGCGAGCCCGGCTGATTCGGATGGCCTGAATCGTGCCGCACGGCTCGACGCGATGCGGCCCGGCCCCCACATATTGGGCCAGCCAGGTCGCCTCAGGTACAAATCCGTCCCGCTCGCGGATCTCCTGCATCAGCCGCAGGCAGCTCTCCAATTCTCCCAGGCAGGGAAAAACCTGGGCGTCCAGCTCATGGCGGAAGCTATGGAATTTAGCCTCTGCGTGCTCGCGAATGAGATCCTCCGACCACGACCTAAGCCGATAGTCCGGGTGAAGTCCGACCGGCTGTCGCCGCCAGCGGCGCAGATCGAGCTCCATCTGGAAGCGTTTGTGATAGCGCAGGTTGAGGACGTGCATGCCTGGCCCGTAGGAGGGTGCGGGTGCAAGCCAGGACAGGCTGCGAAAATTGCGCCCAAGCGCCAGTCGCCGCCGTCGGCTGGGCCGACCTCCTAAACATACCATAGCCACCCGTTTTCGCCACCTTTTTGCCATATAGCCGGGCCATCCTGGCCCAGTGAGTCCGACCGTCATTCTCAATGCTGTTTGGACGCGCCGAGCCAGGAAAGCTCGGCTATATATGGAGGGATGGAACCCTCCGACCCCGCCACTACCGGCCTGATCATCGTCGACCACGGCTCGCGCCGGCCGGAAAGCAACGACCTGCTCATCAAGGTGGCCGCCGCCTATCGGCAGCATACTGGCCGACCGATAGTCGAACCGGCCCACATGGAGCTCGCCGAGCCGTCGATCGCCGCGGCCTTCGCCCGCTGCGTCGAACAAGGGGCGCGACTAGTCGTCGTCTTCCCGTACTTTCTGGGTCCCGGCCGACACTGGAGCGAGGACATCCCGCGGCTAGTCGCCGAGGCCGCCGAGCCATACGCCGACCGCGGCGTTCAGTTCTTCGTGACGGCCCCCATCGGCCTGCATCCGCTGATGTTCGACATCGTGACCGACCGAATTGGGCACTGCCTCAATCGCGCTCGAGGCGCCGCAGAGGCGTGCGACGTGTGCGCCGATGGCGGCGGCTGCACCCACCTGCCGCCGCTAGCACAGCCGGCAACTTAAGCCGGCTACAGCGAGTTTTCCGTTCACGGCCGCTTTAGCTGTTACAGCAATTGGGCCGATATCGGTCAGGAGGCGCTGTTGCGGCGCCGTATTATTCAGCTCGCCACGTTGAGAGTGCGGAGCACTCTTCCTCTTTGCGTCCTTTGCGACCTTCTGTTCACAAAAGGCGTGTACTGAACAGAAGGTCGCAAAGGACGCAAAGGGAAGAACCCTTGTTGGACCATCTGGCAAAGGGTTTCGATGTCGGCCAATTAGAGGAATGCTTGCTATGCCATTGAGAATCCTTCTCATCGCGGTCTTGTGGCAAGGCGTCCAAAGCATGATGGCCTGTGCCGAGCCATTTGTTCCCGGCACCGGCGTCGTCGTCCCCATCTGCGGCGATGACTTCGAGGAGCCCCGTTGGCAGTACATCAAGAACGGCTCGAAAGCCAGCTACGAGCAGGATGAACAGCAGCGTCCCCCCGGCGGCAAGAGTGCCAACGGCCGCTGGTATGAAGGCGCCAAGCGCGGCCAGCCTGACGTTATCCGCCGGCTGCCGACGCCGCCCGGCGGCCTCGCCGGAAGCACCGGCTCGATGTTCGTCGCCACCAGGTTCTCCGGCATCCCCGGCGCCTCCAGCGGCAAGCAACAGCAGGACGACTTGCTGATGGGCGTCGAATCGCGGCTCGGCCGGTCGATCCCGGCAAGCTGGAGCCCCAGCGTCGTCGTCCGCGTTTATCTGCCAGAGTTCAACCGTTGGGAGCAGCGCAGCGGCGCCTCGTTCGGCGTGCGGGCCGACATCGTCGGCCGCACCCCGGACGGCGATACAGAGCCCTACTGGCCGGGCATGTTCATCATGTTCCGCAGCGCCCGCAGCGGTAAGTACGACCACGACTACGCCCAGCTCACCATCCGCGCACAGAGCAACGGCCGCGACGTTCCCGGTCCCGTCATCGAGGAGCCGGGCTGGTGGACTTTCGGCCTGTCGTTCACGCCCGACGGCGCCGTCCACCAGTACGCCAGCCCCGGCGTCGATGACCTCACCGAGGAAGATCACCTGTATTCGAGCTTCCCGTACGGCAATCGCATGGCGGGGTTCAGCAACTTCTTCATCAATGTGGCGAACCGCGACGACGGCCGCACGTGGTCGACGCCGTGGGTCATCGACGACCCGACGCTGTACGTCATCCCGCCACACGGGCAGTCGCTGGAAAATCTGGTCCGCGGTCGTTCTTCGTTCGCCGGCCGCGTGAGCCCTCAAGGTCGAACGGCACGCGATCAAGGTCGCTCCATGAGATAAGCCTGGTTGGCTCTGGATGACGATCCGCGCAGCCGGTCTGCCATTTGCATGGCACAGCGGCATGTTCCGCCAATTCCGTACGCTATCGCATGAGTTTCGCAAGGCGCCCTGCGGCGAGCGCTTCCAGCGGTTGTATCATCGCCGCGAAGCGCGGCAGTGCGGTCCGATTACGAGGTCGTTTTTCCTCGGAACTGGGCTCACGATCATGGCGCTTGGGCTGTTGCTCATGCCGGCGCCGGGACCCGGAACCGTGGTGCTAATCATCGGCGCTGCGATCGCCGCGCAAGAATCTCTCCGCGTGGCTCGGGTGATGGACCGATGCGAATCGCGCCTGACCGATTCGGTAAGGCGCGTGCTCCAGTGGTGGCGCAGCCGCTCCACCGGCGCCAAGGCTCTGGTCATCGCAACAACCGCTGGATCAACGGCATGGTTGGGCGTTGCTGGCTTCCGCATGGTGGCGTCGATTTTTGCCGGCGAATTCTAACGCCCCTCTACGCCGCACGTCTTGCTACAATGCGGACCTTCTCCACCAACCTCGGAAAGAGCTATCGATGATGATTCCGCGCACCTTCCTGGCGTTGTTCGCCGTTGCGTCGTTCGTCGCTATCGCACATGTCGGTCGTGCTGAAGATGCGAAGGAACCCGCCAAAGCGAATGAAGAAAGCTTCGAGCGCATCGACAATGTGATCTACGGCCGCAAGTTCGGCATGGCGCTCACCATGGACGTCTTCAAGCCGAAGGAGGCCAACGGCCTGGGCGTCATCTGGGTCGTCAGCGGCGGATGGTTTTCGGCGGACGAAGGCGTGGAAATGGCGCAGGCCTTTTTCCGTCCGGTGCTCGATCGCGGCTATACCGTGTTCGCGGTCGTGCATGGCAGCCAGCCGAAGTTCACCATCCCCGAGATCCTTACGGACATGCACCGCGCCGTGCGCTACATTCGCCATCACGTCGACGACTACGACATTGACCCGGAACGGATCGGCATCATGGGCGGCTCGGCCGGCGGCCATCTGTCGCTCATGCAAGGCTTGGCGGGAACCCCCGGCGACGAGAAGTCGCCGGACCCCGTCGAGTGCGAGAGCAGCCGCGTGCAGGCCGTCGCCTGTTTCTTTCCGCCGACGGACTTCCTGAATTACGGCAAGCCGGGCGAGCACGCCATCGGCCGCGGCATCCTGAAAGCGTTCCGGGCGCCGTTCGACTTCGAGCAGTGGGACGACCAGACGCACCGCTTTGTCGAAATCGAAGACGAGGAAAAGATCATCGAGATCGGCAAGCAGATCTCGCCGATCACGCACGTCTCGGCCGACGACCCGCCGGTCTATATCGTCCACGGCGATGCCGACGAGCTCGTGCCGATTCAGCAAGCGAAGCTGATTGTCGCGAAGCTTAACGAAGTCGGGGCGCCCGCTGAGCTTTTAACTAGGCCCGGCGCCGGTCACGGCTGGGGCGACTTCCCCAAGGACGTCGAAAAGTTCGCCGATTGGTTCGACGAGCATCTCAAGGAGTCGTATGGCGACTCCGACGATGCAGATGAAGAATCCACCCCGGCGGACGCTTCAGCCGCGAAGTAGCGCTCGTCCAAACTGGAGCCCCGGGCTCCGCCCGGGGGTTGCGGCCCACGCAGGACCGAGTTTGTCCTGGTGGTGAGCGACCCCCGGCCAGAGGCCGGGGCTGCATCCTTTGCCGAGTCCCGCCTTCTAACCGCGCCGGCGTCGCGCCCAGACGGCGCTCAATGCCAGTGCCATCGACAATGCCGCCGGTTCCGGAATGGCCACGACCTGCAAGATGCCATTCGTGTAAAGCTGGCTCGAGTCCCAAACGAGTCCCACACTCAGCGGCGGCAGGAAGAGGCTATCGAAAGTCCCAGTCGTCGTGCCGTTGAACAGGTCAAACTGGTTCCCCGCCGCCGGGTTGAACCCGTTGATCAGACTCACCTGCATCGTGCCGTCGAGCACCATCGTGCTGGCCGGCGTCACGTCGAACGCGTCGTACTGCCCGCCGCGGTTCAGGCCGCCGAGCTCCATCTCCAGCACATTCGTCGGCAGCAGAATCGTGTTGCCCACCGTCATCAGCGTCGGCGAAAGCCCTGGCGCGAACGTTCCGCTGAACGCCACATTGTTCAGCGTGCCGACGCCCTTCACATAACCGGTGAACACCAACGGCGTCGAAATCGAATCGCCGTTGACGTCGCCATTGACGATCACCGCGTCGGCCAACGCGTTGTTCGACTGAATCTGGCCGCGCCCCACGATGTTACGGCCAAAGTTCAGCACCGCGCCGTTGGGAGCGACGAGCGTACCGTCGAGCGTTGCCGTGCCGATGTCGGTAATGGAGCCGAGCACGGCCTGGTTTGAATCGTCCAGCGTCACCGTGTTTGCGTTCGTATACAACTCACCATCCAGGTTGACGCCCGCAGGATGTGCGGCGTCGCCAAGCGCGAGGTTGCCGCTGGCGATGATCGTCGAGCCGTTGGCGGTGGCCAGTCGGCCGGTCACGCCGCCTGTGCCCTGCAGCACGGCGCCGAGCGGAATCGCGTATCCGTTGGGCACGCTAAGCGTGCCGCCGGCGAGCGTGACCGTCGGCAGATTGATGAAGTTCAGGCTGTTGAGCGTCAGCGTCCCGCCGCTCACGGCAACCGGTCCGGCTGAGGTAAAGCCGTTGACGATCGTTGCATCGCCCAGCGCCAGCGAGCCGGCGGCCACAGTCAGGCTGCCGCCGAACGTCACGTCGAACTTGCCCGCAATGATCGTACTGCCGGTCGAGTTGTGCAGTAGCTGACCATTAAGGACCTTGGCGGTCGCGTCCGTGAAGTTGAAATCTCCGGCGCCCTGGACGGTAATGCCACTACCGATCTGCAACGGGTTGGCCAGCGTGCGGCTGCCAATCGCCTCCAGCGTTTGCGTGGAGTTGAAAAAAGACAGCGGGCCGCTGCCGATGGCAGTATCTGAGGCGACGGCCATGCCGCCGCCAAAGAAGCTCGTGCCCCCGGTGTAGGGGCTATTTCCGCCCATGGTCAGAACGCCTGGGGTGCTTTTGAAGACGCTGAGGTTCCCTGCGATCGTGGACGTGTTGGTCGCATTGGTCGTGTCGTTGAATACGATGCCGCCCCCGGCGCCGACGCCGGTCACCAGCGCCGGCAAGCTCGAGACGAAGCCCGACAAGCTCCCGCCGTCGATAGTCGTTGTCCCGGCGTACGGTTGAGCAACGTCGTATTGGGCGCCGCCGCCGGTGATGATCACGTTGCCCGAGCCGGAAATCTGCGGAGTCGCGAGCACTCCGCCGGTCAGTTCGAGCGTGGCATTGTTGACGACCGTGCCGATGGCTTGCGCAGAGCCGCGAAGCGTGCCGGTGCTGACAGTGTTGGTTCCTGAGAAGGTGTTTGGGGTGAACGAGCCGAGCACCAGTTTGCCGGCGCCGATCTTGGTGAACGAGCCGGCGGTGACGACGGCGGCGATATTCAGTTCATCGGGGCCGCCGCTAGTGACGCTGATGTTCGTGTTATTGCCCATCGACAGCGTGCCGGAACTCTGACCGACGATGTTGTTGCCGCTGGAGGACGAGATGCCGCCGGTAACGGTGAGATTGCCCACCAGGAGTACCGACCCAGTCGACACATCGAGATCGTCGACGGTTTCGCCGACGTTGACTTGCACCTGACCGCCGCCGCTTACGTTCAGATCCGTGCCTGCGGCCAGCGATCCTGGCGTCTGAGTGAGCAGAAGGCCCCCGGCAACGTTGACCGTTCCACCTACGGCATTGACATTGTTGAGATGAAGTTGCATGCCGGGATTAATCGTAACCGTGCCGCTGTA
>DASVCM010000190.1:0-4176 GCA_036381635.1 Lacipirellula sp. | reverse complement strand
CTTCAACGGCGACGGCTTCGTCGACGGCGCCGACCTGCTCGTCTGGCAGCAGAACCTCGGCCTCTCCTCCGGCGCCACGCAAGGCCAGGGCAATGCCAACTCCGGCGTCGACGGCGCGGTCGACGCCGCGGACTTGGCGATTTGGAACTCGCAGTTCGGCTCCGCGCATCCTGTCCCCGGCGCGGCGGCAGTGCCCGAACCCGCCGCGTGGATTCTCGCCGTAGGCGGCGGTTGGATCGCCGCTCACCGGCGCCGCCGTCGATGAGCCCTCGCCGCTCTCTCCGCTGCGCATCGACGTCGGGAGGGCGAGGCCTCGCTCCGCTTGCCGCTCTGGCTATTCTTCACGTCCTTCACATCGCAGACGCTCGCGCCCAACCACCCGCCCCGTCGCGGCCGAACATCGTCCATATCTTCGCCGACGACCTCGGCTGGGGAAGCGTCGGCTTCAACGGCCAGGAACTCATCGAGACGCCGTCGCTCGACGCCCTCGCCGCCGCCGGCATGCGGTTCGACAACTCCTACGCCTGCACCGTCTGCGCCCCCAGCCGCGCGATGCTCTACACCGGCTTCCACCAGGGCCACGCGAAGGTCGATCGCAACGGCGCCATCGGCGGCGGCTTCCGCGATGAAGACGTGATGACCGCCGAAGTCCTCGCCCCCGCCGACTACACGTCCGCCGTCTTCGGCAAGTGGGGCTTCGGCGCCAGCGGCACGCGCACCCTCGGCATGGCCGCCGACCCGCTTCCGACAATCACCAGCCCTACCAGCCTGCCGAACAATCACGGCGTCAGCGAGTTCTACGGCTACCTGAACCACAGCGCAGCCCACGACTACTTCTATAGCTGGATGTGGCAGACGGATGCGAATGCCCCCAACGGCCTGACCGCCGTCCCCAACAACGGCGGCCCCGGCGGCGCGCCCCAGTACACGCACGATCTCATCGCCGAGCGGAGCGAGCAGTTCCTCGCCCAACACGTCGGCGGCGACCAGCCGTTCTACTTGCAGGTCAATTACACCATCCCCCACTCCGATCTCGACGCCATCGACGAGGCCCCCGGCGGCTACGGCCCGTACGCCGCCAGGCCGTGGACCAACAAGCAGAAGGCCTACGCCGCGATGATCACGCGTATGGACGCGAGCATCGGCGCGCTTCTCGACCAGCTCGACGATCCCAACAACGACGGCGACACATCCGACAGCGTCCTGGCCGATACGCTCATCATGTTCTCGAGCGACAACGGCCCGACGCCGGAAGACTCCTCGCCGATGAACTTCTTCGACGCCAACCGCCAATACCGCGGCGGCAAGCGCGACCTTTACGAAGGCGGCATCCACGTTCCGGGACTCGCCGTGTGGCCGGGCGTCGTTCCTGCCGGTTCGCAGAGCGACTACCGCACCGACCTGGCCGACTTCATGGCCACCGCCGCCGAGCTGGCGGGAGTCGAAACGCCCGTCGGCATCGACGGCGTCTCGCTCGTCCCGACGCTCACCGGCGCCGGCCAGCAGCGCGAACGCCCGTACCTCGTGTTCGAACATCACGAGAACAGCGGCCCCGACGCCGACCCGCGCACCGCACGCTCGGCGATCATTCGCCAGGACGGCATGAAGCTGATCCGCTACAGCGACGGCTCGAGCGACCTGTTCAACCTAAACTTGGATCCCGATGAGACCAGTCCGCTCAATCTCGCGCTCGTGGCCCACGCACAGCTTGCCGCGCAGCTCGAAGCCGAAGCGCTGGCCGAGGGCGTGCAACAAAGCTTCGTGGAGTTCCGCACTTGGAGCGGCCCCGAGCGCGGCAATCTTGCCGCGAGCGCCAACTGGAGCGGGGGCAGCGGCGCCCCGAACAACAATTGGTCCGCCGTCGTCGCCAACGTCGATGTCTCGCCACGCACCGCCGTCGCGACCACCAACATCGCCACGCTCGGCCTCGAAGTCCGCGGCGACGCCGCGCTGCAAACCATCGACGTCGGCCCCGGCGCCGAACTCTTCGGCCGCAACGAGGTGCGCATTTCCGCCGGCGGCCGCATCGCGCTTGCCGACGCTCGCTTGGAAAGCAACCGCTGGGTGAACATCCGCACGGGCGGCCAGCTCACCGGCGCCGGCGACGTCGCCGGCGACGTGTACAACGCCGGCACGATCGCCCCTGGCCGGCCTGCCGACCTACCACCGGTCGAAGGCGGGGCGCCAGTCGGCACGCTCGCCCTCGAAGGCGACCTCTATCACCTCGCCGGCGCCACGCTCGCCATCGACATCGGCGGCGCCGACCAAGCCCAGTTCGATCGCCTCGCAGTCGCCGGCGCCGTCGAGCTGGAGGGCCCTCTTACAGTCGATCTCCCTAACCTCGGCGGCGGTGCTTACGCCCCCGCTTTGAACGACGAGTTCACAATCCTCACCGCCGCCAGCCTCAGCGGAACGTTCTCCAGCGTCGAACTCCCCACCCTCCCCGGCGACCTGACCTGGCACGTCGACTACGCGCCGCAAGCAGTCACGCTCCGCGTGCTCGCATCCGCCGACTTCGATCGCGACGGCGACGTCGATTCGGCCGACCTCGGCGCCTGGAAGCAATCGTTCGGCAGTCCATCGCCCGCGCAAGCCGACGGCGACCATGACGGCGACGCCGACGGCGCCGACCTCGTCCACTGGCAACGCCAACTCGGCCGCACGTCCTCTGAAACGCCCGCCTCGCACGTGCCCGAACCCGCCTTAGCGCCGCTCACGCTTGCGCTCGTCCTCGCCGCCGTCCGCAAGAAAGCGGCGTTCCGCACTCGCAAATCCTAATCGTAATCTTAATCCTAATCGCGTATTCCTGTCGGGAGGCTTGCGTCGTCCATCGGTCATGTACATCGCGCGTGCAATTCGCCGCCGCCCAGGTACAATATCCCGCATCGCCCCTCTGCACGGGCACTTCTCTAAAACGGCTCCACTCAACGCGCATATGTCGCACCGCAACCGCCGCTCCCGCGCACTCGGACCCTACACGCGGCGCGGCGGCGTCCGCGGTCTAGGCTTCGAGCCGCTCGAAGCTCGCGTCATGCTCGCCGCCGACTATAGCGACGCCGGCAGTGGTAGCGGCGCTTGGTATTCAGCCGCCCGCCACGAAGCCGTCGGCCCGATGCTCGGCGTGCTGCGCGACGCCAATGCCGCGCACGTCGCCAATCCGCTGGCCAATGCCGACGCCCAGGACGAAGACGGCGTTGCGTTCGGCGTACTCCGCGCCGCCCAAACCGGCACGATGACCGTGTACGTCACAGGCGCGCCCGCCGGCGCTCGGCTCGACGCCTGGATCGACTTCAACCGCGACACAGACTTCGCCGATGTTGACGACCAGATCGTCGACAACCTCGCGGTCGTCGAAGGCGACAACGTCATCGCGTTCAACGTGCCACCAACCATCTCAGGCGGCCACTACTACGCCCGCGTACGGTTGAGCACGGCGGGAAATCTAACCCACAATCAACCGGCCGCCGACGGCGAGGTGGAAGACTACCTCATCCCCATCGCCCACGCCGACAGCGGCCCGTTCGCCGGCGCCCAACCCGTCAGCTTCGAAGACGCCACACAAGCCATCCCCACCGATCTCGACAGCGACGGCGACCTCGACCTCGTCACCAACCGATTGACGTGGATCGAGAACCAGGGCGGTCGCTATGGCGCTGAGCTGCAGATCGCTCAGGTCACGACCACGACCGTCGCCCCCGCCGACGTCGACGGCGATGGCGATATGGACTTTTTCCAAAGCGGCAACGCTCTTCGTTGGTACGAGAGCAACGGCAGCCAGACCTTTACCCTCCGCACGATCGACGCCGACGACGTGCCTACCGTCCTCCATCCTGTTGATCTCGACGAAGATGGCGATCTCGACCTCCTCGCCGGATCGGCCCACCAGGGGCTGCGGTGGTATCGAAACGACGGGAGTCAGTCTTTTACCGTTGTCGGAGTGCCGGGCTCCATCTGGGTCGATCGAACGCTTACCACGGTAGACATGGACGGCGACAATGATCTCGACGTTCTCGCCGCGACGACTGCGGACTCGCCCGATCTCCTGTGGCTGGAGAACGACGGTAACGAGAATTTCACCGAGCGCCCGATTGCGGCCGTCAGCAACAACATCCGCACAGCACAAGCCGACGACCTGGACGACGACGGCGACCTCGACGTGATCGCGGCGCAGTCCGG
>DASVCM010000189.1:0-5172 GCA_036381635.1 Lacipirellula sp. | reverse complement strand
CGGTGGCCTGGGCGATGGAGGGGGGAACGGTGGGTCGGGGGTAGTGGGTAGGGGGTAGCGAGCCGGGAACGTGAGTGACCGGAGTGGATCAGTGACGAAGTGCGGGTCGACGACGTCGCGAAGGCGATGCTTGGCCCCTTGCGAAGCGCGATTAGGATTAGGATTAGGGTCAGGATCTGGATTAGGATTAGAGGTTACTTGGGGCGTCGGGCATGACTCGTTTTTTAGCGGCGGCCGGTTTCGCGGGTCTCTTGTGGGCGATCCTTGATGGCTCGGCAGAAGCGTCGGAGGCGTGGCCGGCGGAGATGGCGCCGGAGCTGCGGCGGATTCAGCGGGAGTTGGGCGGGAGCGTGGTGGAGGGGTTTGGGGAGATGGGCGCCGATGTGCGGGACGGCGTTCAGGCCGCTAAGCCGCCCGCCGCGGCGGATCTGCGACGAGCGGCTGGTGGAAGGAGCGAGCGCGAGCAGCGGGCCGCGGTCGAGGCGCTGCGCGAGGCGTCGGAGCAGCTCGATATGTCGGCGAATCGGCTGGAGCGGTTCGATTTGTATGAGCAGGCCGACGGCTTGCGCGCCCAGGCGCAACGCTTGCGGCTCGAGGCGCGGCGGCTGAGCGGGGGTGAGCGGCAGGAAAGCCGCGTGGAGCCGGCGTTGCCGCGGCCGCAGCTTGAGTCGGTTCCGCTCCCGTCGCAGCCGCAGTCGGTTCCGGCGGAGTTTGAGCCGACGCCGTTGCGCGAGTGAGGCGCGTGCAAAAGGTACGTCTTGCTCGCTGCTCCGGCGAGCTGTTAGAAGCGCGGCTAACGGGGCGTACCGTTTTAGTTGTCCACTGGGGTGATGACGAAGCCGTCGCCGGTCTTGCGGACCTGGTAGGTGCGCTCGTAGGGGACGGTCTTGTCGCCCGGCGGTTCGTCGAGCGTCATCTCGAGGCGAACTGGGAGCTTGTCTTCGGCGGGCGGGCCGGCCCAGTCCCAGCGGGCGAGCGCGACGCCTTCGCCGTAGAAGCTTTCGGCCGACTCGTTGAACTGGAGGTCGGCTTCGTAGCGACTGACGTGCTTGACGTCGGTGCCGTTCTTAATCACACGAAAAGCGCGGATGAGGGCATCCTGCCGTTCACGCACTTCGGGCGGGAGGCTCTCATCGACAACGCCGGCGGCGACTTTCGGCGGCGCGTCGGATGTCTTCTGGCCGCAGCCTGGGATCGTCCCGCTGCCGAGCAGCATTGAAATCAGCAGTGCAACGCGCATCATGTGCCTCCGGCCGGGGTCTCCTCGCCGTTGCGCGAGCCGAGGGCTTGCCAGACGAGCGCGTCGACGCCGTCGGAGGCGAACTCGACGCTGCCGTCGGCGCGGGCGAGGTTCACCCCGCCGTTGTGGAAGCTCGAGGCGGTGGTGGCGCCCCCTTGCTCGTTGACGGTGGCGCCGAGCTGGCCGCCGCCGTCCTTGCGGGTGCAGCTCTTGTCGTTGGGCGGCATGATGTGGTTGTAGCGCGTGGCGACGTAGGTGCCGCGCGGCCAGTTGCGGCCGCCGCGCGAGAATTGATCCTTCTTGCGGTTCATCGCCGAGGGATTCACGGCCGAGCAGGCGTCGTACACCTGCCTGGTGGTCATGGCGGCTTCGGAGATGCGGTACCAATCGCTGAGCGGCTCGCTGACGAAGTCATCGCCGTCGCCGCGGACGCGCTCGCTGAACAGGGCGGTGTTCGAGGCGCCGTCGATCACCTCGCGCATTTCGATCGTCTCGAAGGCGACGAAGACGCCGTTGTTGTTCTCGACGTCCGGCTGGGCGCCGACGCCCCGCTTATCGCCAACGCCGCTGCCGGCGCAGGCGCGATAACTATTGCGGCCCCAATTCTCCTGGCCGTCGGTGTCGGTGGAGTTGTTCAGCCGATCGTCCAGATCGCTGGGACAGAGAAAGGCTTGAATGTGCATGAGGCGGACTTCGTTGTTGCCGATGGCTCGGCTGTAGTCGATCCGGTCTTCCGTGTTCGCCTGCTCCAGGAAGGGAAGAATCAGCGTGTGTTGGTTCCACAACTCGCCGCGCTCGTGGGCGATGGGAAACTTGTCGTTGGCCTCCTCGTAGTTGAGCGTCGCCAGGGCGAGCTGCTTTAGATTGTTCATGCACTGATTACGCCGGGCCGCTTCGCGGGCGGCCTGCACGGCGGGAAGCAGCAGGGCGACGAGCACGCCGATGATAGCGATGACCACCAGTAGCTCGACGAGCGTGAACGCGGCGGGCGGCGGCGTTGTGCGCCAAGCACGGGTTTTATGGGGCATAAGTGTTTCCATCCGCGTAACCCAGGTTCAAAACTTGGAACCAGCCCCCAAGGGGGCGTAAGTCAATAGCCAGGGGCGCGAGCCCCTGGTACTGGCGAAGTTTCGATGGTCGTAAGCCCCAACGGGGCGACAGTGCGCTCGCCCGACTTACTGCCGCCCCTTTGGGGCTTACCATGGCAATGTCATCGTAAACCAGGGGCTCACGCCCCTGGCTATTGACTGCCGCCGCGTTGCGGCTTCGATGTATGCAGATGCGCAATCCTGACAAGGGGGGAGCCGTTGAGTGTTGATTGGCGTCTTGTGAATGCGGTTGTTCTATGATCGAGAACGACGAGTGGTGACCATTCCCAGCATCGTGGCGAAGGCGGCGAGCGCTGCCGCTGCTGGTTCGGGAACCGCCGCCGCGGCCGGCGTCGCCGGCAGGCCGCTGCCGAGTTGGCGTTGCCAGGCAAGCAGGTCGGCGCCGTCGACGTCGGCGTCGGCGTCGGCGTCGCCTTCGGTGTGCAAGGCCCCGGCCGTCGTGCCGAAGTCGCCGGTCCAGCGCGCGAGGTCGTCGCTATCGACGTCGCCGTCTTCATCGAAGTCGGCGGTGAACGCCGGGCCGCCGCCGACGGCAACCAGCGTCGCGGTGTTCGCGCCGTACTGGACTTCCCATTCGGTGAGGCCGTCCCAGACAATGTTTTCGAACGTGCCGGTCACTCCGCCGGCGGCGGAGAGGATTTCGTACGTACTGCCAGGCGCCGGCGTGAAGCCGTCGAGCAGCGAAACACTTAGCGTGCCGCTGAGCGTAGCGGAGCCATTGACGAAGAGCTGGTCGAAGTCGACGCCGGCGGTCGCGCCGCCGATGCCGGCGTCGAAGAACGAACCGCTATTGAGCGTCACGTCGCCGTTGACGGTGAGCAGGCCGGCGTCGACGCCCGGCGCCATGCGGCCGTCGGCGAGGACGTTGACATTCGAAGTATCGCCGGCCGTGCCGACGAAGCCCGTGCCGCCGAGCGTGCCGCCGGCGTCGACCAGCACGTCGCCCGAGCCGACGCCGGAGCCGGTGGTGTTGTTCACCAGCAGTCGGCCTCCGAGGATGTTGGTTCCGCCGTCGTAGGTGTTCTCGGCCGCGAGGGCGAGCGTGCCGGGGCCTTCTTTCTGCAGCGTGCCGCCGACGCCGCTGATGACGCCGCTGGCGACGCCGTCGACGTCGGCCGCGCCATTGCGAGTGGCAATGATGCGAATGCCGCCGTTCAGATCGATCGGGTTTTGGAACTCAAGCGTGCCGTCGGCGTCGTCGGCGCTGAAGTAGAACTTCAGATCGACGAATCCGCCGGTGCTCCAGACGACCTGCGCGCCCGCGCCGCCGAGGTTCACAATGCGGTGGCCGCCCCAGGCGGAAAAGCCGCCGTTGAAGCCTGGAATGAACTGAATCTGGCCTGCTCCGACTCCTAGTCCGCTGGTGAAGTCGCCGTGGCCGAGCCCGATGGTCGCCGAGCCGCCATCGCCGATGGTGCTGTTGCCGATCATGATGTTGCCGGTATTGCCGCCGTTGATGCCGCCGGGAATCGAGTTGGCATTCGTGAGCAGCATCACGCCGTTGGTGATGGTCGTGCTGCCGGTGTACGTGTTGGCGGCGGCGACGTCGAGCGTGCCAAAGTGGGCTTTCACGAAGCCGCCAGCGCCGCTGATCACGCCGCTCAGCCGCGCGTCGACGACGGCGCTGCCATTGCGCACCGTGAACGTGCGATCGAGTCCGTTGACGTCGATCGGATTGGTGAAGTCGAGCATGCCGTCGGAGCTGCCGTCATCCTCGGCCAACAGCATGTCGCCGCCGTCTTTGATAAAGTCGCCGACGTTCCAGGCAAGCTGGGCGCCGCCGTTGAGCGTAACGGTTCGATCGCCGTGGTAGGCGGCGAAGCCGGCGTTGCCGTTTTGGAAAAAGATCTGCCCCGGGCCCGTTCCCAGGTCGGCGGCGAAATCGGCGACGCCCAGCCCGAGAACGCCGCCGGTGCGGACGTTGATGGCCGAGGTGGCGGGGATCGCGTTGAGATGCTCCAGCACCAACGTGCCGTCGTCGATGATGGTGTTCGTGGAGGAGTAGGTGTTGGCGGCGGCGAGCGCGAGCGTGCCGTTGCCGTTCTTGCGGAAGTTGCCCGTGCTTGCGCCGCTGATTTCACCGGTCATGCGGGCGTCGATGGCGGCGTCGCCGTCGATGACGCGAACGGTGCGATTGACCGTGCCGCCGCCGAGGGCGAGCGGGTTCTGGAATTCGATCATGCCGTCGGCGTCGGGGGCGCTGAAGGCGAGCGTGCCGATGCCGAGCCCGCCCCAGACCTTGGGATCGGAGGCGCCGCCGATGTTCACGATGCGGTCGCCGCCGTAGGCCGCCCAGCCGACATGGCCGGCGCCGGGGTTGATGAAGTCGAAGTCCTCAGGGTCGGGACCATTGCTGCGGAGAAAGTCGCCGGCGGCCAGGCCGAGGATGACCGAGTTGAACATCGTCAGCCGGCTCGTGCCGCCGGTGGCGCCGATGCCTCCGGGGATGGAGTTTGGGTGGTCCAGCCGAACATAGACGGTATCGTTACCGCCGGCGCCTTCTAGCGCCGTGTCGCCGGTGTACGTGTTGGCGGCGCCGAGGACGACCGAACCGCTGCCGTTGGCGTCGCGAGTGATCTTCAAGCCGCCGGCGCCGGAGATAGGGCCGCGGAATTCGAGGCGGTCGTCGTCGCCCTGAATGATGGTGGTCGGTCCGCCGGTCGAGTTGAGCACCACCGGCGCCGAGATGATCGACAGGCCCGTGCCGACGGACGAGAAGCCGTTGGTGACGGTCGGCGCGCCGCCTTCCAGCGTGAGCGTGTTCGTGGCGGAGCCGGCGATCGTCGTGTCGAAGCTGTCGCTTACCGCCTTGTTGATCGTCAG
>DASVCM010000188.1:0-3635 GCA_036381635.1 Lacipirellula sp. | reverse complement strand
AGAACCTGGCGATGCATGCGGCGGCTGGGGGCCGAAAGCCAGAAGGCGCGGGCGGCGAAGCATCGACGTGGAACTAATCGCGCCATAGGGTCGATTGAAGTCATCAATTTTACTGCGAAGCAGTTACATCTTTCAGCCCGGGGTTCGCCGCGCAGCGGCGTACCCTGGGTGCGCCGTCGGTTCCTCAACACAACCCTGAAAGGGTTGCCTATGGCCGACTGCATGATTCAACCCTTTCAGGGTTGTCCACTCTTGTCATGTGCCTACCCAGGGTATCCGCCTGCGGCGGAAACCCTGGGCTGAATGATGTAACGCCTTCGGCGTAGATGACGGGAAAACCTGCGAGCCAAGAATTCGGAAAATAGTTGCTGAAAGTGGCCACTCGCTTTGCTAACTTCGAACCCATGAACGCTACCCAGCCCATTCCGAAACAGAGCAAACGAGTGCAAGCCCAAACGGAGTTCGCCAAGCTGCTTTCGGCCGCCGAAACGCGCGGCTTCCACGGCACGGCGAGCATCACCGTGTGCGTCCAGGACGGGCATATTCAGCATTTGAAGGTGTCGGTGGAGCGGATGATTAAATGAGAGCGGTCAGCAGTCAGCGATCAGCTTTCAGCCAGAGCAAGCCTTCTGGCTGACCGCTGAAAGCTGATCGCTGATAGCTTCGTCAGGTATTGTGAAGAGCTAGCGGCAACCGCCGCTGGCATCCAAGCGAGCCTCGACGTTGACGTTGCGTTTTCGAACGCACGTCGGCGTCGGGGCTTTTTTTGTTGCGCGAACGTTCTTCGCCATTGGCTTTTGAAAGCCCCCGGCTCTGCCGGGGGACTGCATCGCGAAGTGCGTTTGCACTTATGCCGTCCACCGGCAAAGCCGGTGGCTTTTATTCTGAAAGGAGCATCCAGTGACAGAGCACCTACAAGAGTACGTCGATTCGCGGGGCGTGGCCTTACGCGTCGATCGCGCCATCGGCGTGCTGCGGGGCGTGAAGCTGATCGGGCTGGAGTCGCTTAACGGTCGGCGGTATCGGCCGGCGGCGCTTTCTGCGGCGGTCAGCTTGTATGAAGGCGCCAAGGTCAATGTGAATCATCCGAAGGACGGGCCGCTCGCGCCGCGGGATTACCGTGATCGACTGGGCGTGATTCGCCAGGTCGAGTTCCGCGCCGAAGAGGGCCTGTTCGGCAATCTCCACTACAACCCCAAGCACGCGCTGGCCGAGCAGCTCGCCTGGGACGCCGAGAACAACCCGCGGAACGTCGGCTTCTCGCACAACGTGCTGGCACGCCTGGCGCGCGAGGGCGAGCAGACGATCGTCGAGGCGATCACGCACGTGCAGAGCATCGACCTGGTAGCCGACCCGGCGGCGACGCAGGGGCTGTTTGAAGAAACCGCTGCGGCTGAAGCCGGCGAGGAGGCGGCGGCGATCGAGTTGGCGCGGCTCAACGCCGAGCTGCAGGAAGCGGCGGTCCGCGAGGAGGAGCTCGAGCGGCGCGTGACCGCGTTGGAATCGCAAGTCGGGCGGCCGAAGTCGCGGGAACCGATCGCACTGGTCGAGCGCCGCGAGCCCGTCAATACGTCCGCGGAGTTCGCGCGGGCGATCAAGTCGGGGCATCGGGCTGGCGCGCCCTGAATCCACAACTAACAACTAACAACTATCAACTACCAACTTTCAACTTTCAACTTTCATTCAGGAGCAACCTATGGCCAACACAATGCGATGGCGCTACGGCGACACCGACCCCGTTATGGTTCCCGCGCTGGAGGCGGCGGACATCGAGATCGGCGACCTGGTCTATCAAGCCAGCGGCGTGGCGCGGCCCGCATCGTCGCTGGCCGATCTGGGGACCGAAGCGGCCAACCAGGAGGGATTTCACGACTCGTTCCTCGGCGTCGCGATGCAGGCGTCGCCGGCCGGCTCGAGTGATCCGATTCGAGTCGCCACCAGCGGCGTGTTTGAATTCGACTGCCTGTCGGCGACCGCCGAGATTGGCGATCTGGTCGGCGTCGATGAAGACGGCTCCGGCGTGGAGCTGACTGACCAAACCGTGGCCAAAGTGGTTTCGGCCAACCTGGCCATCGGTCGTTGCGCCAAGCGAGTGAGCCCCGCGGGAACGCGCCTGCTCGTGGCGATCGAAAGCACGATGCTTCGCGGCGGCCCGCAAGCGGCGGCGTAGGCCGCGGAAGACCGCGGAATGACGAATGACGAATGAGCGAATGACGAATGTAAGGGCTTCTCCACAGCAACCATTCGTCATTCGTCATTCGGGAATTCGTCATTTGAATCACCAATCAGTCAAACCACTGGTGCAAAATTTTCACAGGAGCCATATCTCCATGTCTCTCAACTACCGAGAACTAAAACGCCGCTTCGACCTCGACGGGGCCGAGCGGACAACCCAGCATTTGTGCGAGGCGCTAAGCCAGCGCGACCTGGCGCCCGAGGACTTCAGTCTGCGCGACCTGGCCGAGGCGCTGGTGCCGGAGGGCCGCGAGTGGGTGCGGATGCTCGATCCGCGCTCTCGGGGCGGCGTGGCCGTGATGGAGGCCGTCGACGGCGTTGACGTCACTGCGTTCCTGAATGTCGCCGGGCAGGTGATTTACTCCAAGATTCTCGACGCCTACACGCAGGAGACGTTCGTCGCCTCGCGGCTGGTGCAGACGATTCCCACGCGGCTGGACGGCGAGAAGATCCCCGGCGCCTCGCGCGTGGCGGACGTGATCGACGAAGTCGGCCCCGGGATGCCGTACCCGCATCTGGGCTTCGGCGAGGATTACATCGAGACGCCCAGCACGTCGAAGCGCGGGTTCATCGTGCCGGTCACCAAGGAGGCGATCTTCTTCGACCGCACGCACCTGGTGCTCGCCCGGGCCGCCGAGGTGGGCGAGATTCTGGGGCTGAACAAGGAGAAGCGGCTCTTGGATCTAATCGTCGGCGTGACGAACAACTACAAGCACAACGGCGTCGCGCTCGACACCTATCAAGCGGCCTCGCCGTGGATCAACGAACTGGCGGCGAACGAGCTGGTCGATTGGACCGACGTGGACGCCGCGGAGCAGTTGTTCGCCGATATTCTCGATCCGGCGACCGGCGAGCCGGTGCTCGTGCGGGCGACGACGGTGCTGGTGATGCCGGCCTACCGACACGCGGCGCATCGCGTGTTCAACGCCGCGGAGATCACCTACACCGGCGGCGGCGCCGCGACGGCGACCACGGCGGCCAACCCGCTGGGCAACTACCGCGTCCATGAAAGCCGGCTGGCGTATCGGCGGATCGTGGCCTCGGGCGTGGCCGCGGCCGACGCGAAGAAGTGGTGGTTCATCGGCGACTTCCGCAAGGCGTTCGCCTACATGGAGAACTGGCCGATCACCGTGAC
Source organism: Lacipirellula sp. (assembly GCA_036381635.1). Lineage (GTDB taxonomy): Bacteria > Planctomycetota > Planctomycetia > Pirellulales > Lacipirellulaceae > Lacipirellula. The sequence continues at coordinate 265 of DASVCM010000188.1, read as the reverse complement.
GCAGGCCCCGCTAGGGAGCGAAGCGGATTTCAACAACGACGTGGTGCTGCGGTTCAAGGCCAGTGAACGCGGCGCCGCGGCGGTGCTGAACCCGCGGTATGTCGTAAAGTGCACGGGCTGATCGCGACACGCCGGGCAATAGCCCCGACCTAGCTAGGTCGGGGCTATTCGCTCCGGCTCTCGACTCTCGATCCTAGATTCTCGACTTCCAAGGAGCTTGAACGTGGATACGCAACAACTAGAAGCCATCCGCAGCCAAACGCTC
>DASVCM010000187.1:0-3943 GCA_036381635.1 Lacipirellula sp. | reverse complement strand
CGTGCCGCTGGCGGAGAAGACGACGGAGAAGTTTGCGGTCGAGCTTCCGACCCTGGAGGAGCCTTGGGACGTCGGTCTGATCGTCGGTCCCTCGGGGAGCGGCAAGAGCACCGTCGCGCGACAGGCGTATGCGAGCGAACTGTACCGCGGCGCCGAGTGGCCTGCCGACAAGGCCGTCGTTGATTGCTTCGGCGAGCTGCCCGTGCGGCAGGTCGTTGAGCTGTTCACCGCGGTGGGCTTCAGCTCGCCGCCGTCGTGGGTCAAGCCGTACGCGGTGCTGAGCTGTGGCGAGAAGTTTCGCTGCGATCTGGCGAGGGCCCTGGGAAGGGCCCAGTCGGCGGTGGGCAGTAGGCAGTGGGCAGTGAATGCAATTCATGATCAGATCGATGGCGGTCGGCAGCCCGATGGAACGCAATCGCCTGCCGGGAATGACCATTCCTCACTGCCTACTGCCCACCGCCTACTGCCCACTCCCGTGGTCGTCTTCGACGAGTTCACGAGCGTCGTTGATCGCAACGTCGCGCGGGCGTGCTCGGCGGCGATCGCCAAGGGAATTCGCCGCGGTAACATTCCATGCCGCTTCGTGGCGGTGACCTGCCACTACGACGTCGCCGCGTGGCTGGAGGCCGATTGGGTTCTCGACATGGCCGCCGGCGCCCTGCAGCGGAGGCGTCTTCGGCGGCCTCCCCTCCAGCTTGAAATCCATCGCTGCGGCCTGGCGCCGTGGGCCATGTTTGCGCGTCATCACTATCTGAGCGGCAACCTCGCCGTCGGCGCCCGGTGTTATCTCGCCACCTGGCAGGGCGAGCCGGTGACGTTCTGCGCGACGCTGCCGCTGATCACCAGGAAGAACCACCGGCGGTTCACGCGGATCGTCACGCTGCCGGATTACCAGGGCATGGGCATCGGCATGCGCGTCGTCGCGGCGGTCGCCTCGCTCCATCGCTCCGAGGGGCTGCGGATCAACGTCACCAGCAGCCACCCGGCGCTCATTCGCCACTGCAAGGGGTCCGAGGACTGGAAAACGGTGAGCGTCAAGAAGATCGGTTCGAGCACGCGCGGCACGGCACAGCGTCCCGGCTATCGCAGTTCGGCCAGTCGCTCGGTCGTGTCATTCGAATATGTGGGGGAATAGCGATGAAGGGTTCAGGGCTCAGGGTTCGGGGTTCAGGCGCGCTGTCGCTGTTGCGATCCGCGTGGAAGGGAAGGGGCCCGCAGGCGATTGCAGTCGCGTCGACGGTCTCTGCCGCGGATCGAGAAAAGCTGATTTCGATCTTGCAGCTCGGTTGCCCGCGCAGCACGGCGGCCAAGTTTATCGGCCTCGGCGAAGAGCAGCTCGAAGGGTTGCTGACTAACGACGCGCAGCTACGGCGAGATGTGCTGCGTGCAGAAGCCGAGGCCGAGGTGCGGCACATGGGGAATGTGCACAACGCCTCGAAGGATGAAAAGAACTGGCGGACCAGCGTCTGGTGGCTGGAACAGCGCGGGCTGCGGCTGCCGGAGGCCATGGAATCGAGCGAGGATTTTCCGGAGGCGGTGCTGGCGGCCTTGGAGAAGTTTGCCGAGTTGATCGTCGCGGAGATTCCTGACGTCACGCGGCGTCAGTCGCTGCTGACGAAGCTGATGCATATCGCGTTTGAAAGCGTCGAGGCGCCGGTGGTGATTGATGCTCAGCCCCGGTTGGAGGGCGCTCAGCCGGAAGCGGAGAGCGAAGTAGATAGCCCCGCCATCCTGGCGGGGCGCCCGGCCAGGATGGCCGGGCTATGTAGCGAGGAGGGCGGCGATGACCTTGCTGCTGGGAAGTGAAGACCCCCGCGAGGCGATGTTCTCGTATCTCGCGGAACGGCTGGTCGCGCGCGTCGTGGCGCGGTCGGAAGACGAATGGCGTCGGCTGCGGCTGGTCGAATGGGGGCGGTCTCTTCTGCCGGCGTATTTTCGCCTGCCGCCGTCGAAGATGCACCTCTGGCTCAGCGACGAGCTCGATCGGCTGACCGAGGCGCGGGGCACGCGGCTCAACGCGCTTGGGCCGCGGGGCAGCGCCAAGAGCACCTTAGGAACGCTCGCCTATGTACTGCGTTCGGCGGTTGAAGGGCGCGAGCCGTACATTTGGATCGTCTCCGACACGATCGGCCAGGCACGCGGTCATCTGGCGCATATCAAGGCGGAGCTGGAACAGAACCATCTCCTGCAGGCGTATTACCCGCGCTCGGCCGGCCCAGGAAAGGTGTGGCGGCGCGACGCCATTGAACTGCTGAGCGGCGCAACGATCGAGGCCTACAGCACAGGGCAGCATCTTCGGGGACGCCGCCTGCGGCAGCATCGGCCGTCGCTGATCGTGTGCGACGATTTGCAGAATGACAATCACATCACCTCCCCGATGCAGCGGCAGGCCAGCCGCGACTGGTTTTACAGCGCACTGCTGAAGGCGGGCGACGCGCGGACCAACGTCGTGAACTTTGCCACGGCGCTACACCGGGACGCACTGGCGATGGAACTGCACCGATCGCCGGGGTGGAAGTCGATGCTGTTCCGGGCGATCGAGAAATGGCCCGAGCGGATGGACCTGTGGAGCGACTGGGAGGAATTTTACGTCGATCCGGAGAATCCAGACGCCAAGGAGCTTGCCTGGGATTTCTTCAAGGAGAACCGCGCGGCGATGCTGGCAGGGACGGAACTGCTATGGCCGGAGCATGAGAGCTTATATGAACTTATGCAAAGGCGAGTCGAGGAGGGGCGCACGGCGTTCGAGCGCGAGAAACAGAATTCGCCAGTCGATCCGGAGAAGTGCGAGTGGCCGGAGGAGTACTTCGGGCATCACATCTGGTTTGAAAGCTGGCCGCCGGAATTGCAGGTGAAGGTCGTGGCGCTCGATCCCAGTAAGGGCGCCGACTCGCGGCATGGCGATTACTCGGCGTACGTGCTGCTGGGGATCGACGCGCACGGCGTGCATTACGTGGAAGCCGACATGGCGCGGCGGCCGACGCCGGAAATGGTGCATGCCGGGGCGCTGATCTGCAAGCGGTTCAATCCGCATGCGATCGGCGTGGAGGCGAACCAGTTTCAGGATCTGTTGCGCGATGAGCTCGCCCGGGCGCTGCGGGAACTGCATGCGCGGGTCCGAAAACCGACGCCGATCCACAACGTCGTTAACAAGGTCGTGCGGATTCGAAGGCTGGGACCGCTGTTGGCGCAGCGGCGGCTGCGGTTTCATGCGAAGACGCCTTCGACGCGGCTCCTTGTCGACCAGTTGCGCGACTTCCCACAGGGCTCGCACGACGACGGCCCGGACGCCCTGGAGATGGCCCTGCGGCTGGCCGAGGCGCAAGTTAGCGAGGACTGGAATGCGCGCGACGGTTTGGGGAGCAATTTGTTAGCGCCATAAGTGCCAAGGGAGAAGAAATAGGACGCGGATAAACGCGGATGGGGCGGATGGACGCGGATCGGAGGAAAGGGAGGGAGGAGTTTCATGGCTGAAAGCCACATTCACCGTAGCCTAGGGCAACGCCCTAGGGTTCAGACGACGGAATATGCCTATTGGCTGAAGGCCATATTCACATCGCCCATCGCCGTGAATATGGCCTACGGCCAAAGGTGAAACCATTTTTCGATCCCTTCCTAGGGCGTTGCCCTAGGCTACGGTGAGTGGAGGCCTTCGGCCAACAGGATGGCTGACTATCCGGAAGACCATGGAGTTACAAATCTGATCCGCGGAAATCCGCATGATCTGCGTTCATCCGCGTTCTATTTCCCCGTGAATTATCAGACTTCAGATTGGAGGAACGCATGACAATCTTATCGGACTCACTCGAACAACGCATCAGCGAAGCGTGCGATTCGTTGTGGGATGCGCTGGTCGATCCGCGCGAGGCCTACGTCGATGACGAGGGGCTGTGGTGGCGAACCGTCGCCGCCGCTACCCCCGGCCAGAGGCCGGGGCTGCAGC
>DASVCM010000186.1:0-8114 GCA_036381635.1 Lacipirellula sp. | reverse complement strand
CGCGAGTAGACGTCGCAGCAGGCGAAGTGGACGCCCAGGAACTTCGTCGTCTCGGCGCGATCGTCGGCTACGCCGCCGGCTGGCATCGGGGCAGGGCTGGTCAGGTCGAGCAGTCGGCCGTTCATGGCAGGGGCTCCTTACGTAGATAGCACGGCCATCCTGGCCGTGAGCGACGGCCCAGGATGGGCCGGCTATATAGCGAATTGCCAGCGACAGCGGAACATCATTGATCGTGCTGGCGCCGGGGCTTCGTGTTGCCACAACAACCTGCGTTACCTACTATTCGCCGCCCGTCGCGCTGCGCGCATAGATGCTGCGCTCATCGCGAGGCCTCTGCCGAAGCCCATTGCGCCAGCTTATGTTCCTTGATCTAGAAGTCGCAAACTGCAGTCGCGCTTGTTCAATCTCGGGGCGAACCCTCGCCGCCGGCGAGGCGTACTTCTCAACGCTGCACGTCGAAAACGGCGTTATCATTCGAAATGATTTCTCCGCAGCCGAGTGGCGCGGGCCGGCCGAAGGCGTCATCGCCTGGTGGAAGGCGCGCGTTCCGGAAAGCGACTCATCGAAGCCCAAGCTGGCGCCGCAGGATGTGCTGCTGAACCTTTTCACCGAGCTGGCCGAGCGGCCGCATGAGGCGGAGTTTCGTTACGTGCTGGGGTTGTTGCTCCTGCGGCGGCGAATCCTGAAGTTTGACGAAACGCGTCGCGACGGCGCAGGCGAAGTCATGATCCTCGACTGCCCGCGGCGCAGCGAGCAGTATGAACTGCGAGTGGCAACGCCCGACCCTGAGCGAACTGAACAACTCCAGCAGCGAATGGTCGAGCTGCTTTACGGCAGTGAGTAAAGGAGTGCGGAATGCGGAATGCGGAATGCGAATTCAGGAGGTCGGTTGGCGTCACCGTCACCAACTTCCTCGCGCTGTTGGCGCTGGTGTTCTGCACGACCGGGGCCTCGTGCACGCGGGCGGTCCGCAGTCCCTTCGGGCCGTGGACCCCGCCAGCGCCCGAGGTACTCGCCACCGGGTCTTCGCTCGATCAGGTCATCGCTGCGGTCAATCAGAACGCCGCGAAGATCAACTCGTATCAAACTAATAACGCGTCGATTACCGTGCCCGGCATGCCGGCGATTCCGCTGTTACGCGGGAATATCGCCGCTCAGCGCCCCGGGCGGGTTCGTCTGCAAGCCTCGACGCTGATGGGCCCCGAAGTCGATCTCGGCGCCAATGAAGAGCTGTTCTGGTTCTGGGTTAAGCGTAACGAACCTCCGGCACTCTATTTCGCCCGCCACGACCAGTTCTGCGGCAGCGCCGCTCAAAAACTGATGCCGATTGAGCCGCAGTGGCTGCTCGACGCGATCGGCTTTGCCGAGTTCCGCCCAACGGATCAGCATACCGGGCCATTGCCACTAGGCGACGGTAAGATTGAGATCACGTCCACCATCGACGGCCGCTGCGGACCGATGACCAAGAAGACGGTCATTGACGCCAGGCTTGCCTGGGTGCTTGAGCAGCACGTGTACGACGGCAATGGCACGCTCGTGGCCAGCACCATCGCCAAATCGCACCGCTACGACAATGTCGCCGGAGTCTCGATTCCGCAAGAGATCGAAATCCGCATCCCCGCCAGCGAGCTTTCGCTGTCGATCGACGTTGGCCGCGTCGAGATCAACACGCTCGCTGACAACCCGCAGCTTTGGACGATGCCGACGATGAGCGGCACGCCGCAGGTCGATCTGGGATCGACGCCTCAGGCCGGCGGCGTCCGGCCGGCAGGCGATCTGCTCACCGAGGCGAATTGGTATGGCCCCGGACCGGCCGTCAGCGTTCCCACGGCGATCGCGTCCGTGCAGCCAGCGATTCCGGTCATTCAGCCCCCGGCGCCAGTCGCGAACACTGCGGCGACCGCGGCGCCGCAGTTTCTTAGCCCAGGCGGCGTTGCGCAGCTTCCCGGCGCAGCAGTCAATGGCGCCGCCGAACAGGGCATGCAGCGGCTGCCCGCCGGCGGCGTAACCGCCGACTCGGCGTTCATTCGTTAGCGGCCGCCCGGATTCAAATCCTCCGCTGCTGTTAGGCTGTTCTTTGAGTCGCGAGCCGCATCGCCGCTGAGCAGCGCGGCCGCTAGTTCTGACTGAAGCCTAACTGCACCGTCGCCCGGCCCAGCGGATTTTTCACATAGCGATTGCGGCATTCGGCGCACAGGTCGTAGCGCTTCTGCTGGTAGACGTCGTCGCTGATCTGCTCGTCATCAGCGTCGTCCAGCCGCTCGAGAATGTCCTGAATCTCCTGCAGGTGGTCGCGTTCGTCCTCCTCCTCATCGGCCAGCGGATCGAGCGCGGCATAAACCTCGACGCGGACGACGTAGCGCAACTCGCGCTGCGGATCGATCAATCGCTTACACGAGTCGCAGGTGTAATGAAGCATACTCACCGCCCCCACAGGTTTGTTCGTTCGGCGCTATGTTCCGTCGCAAGCGCCTCCCAGGGTTCATCGTACCGACAGATGAATACCGCTCGCAAGCGAAACCTTTCCTTAAACTCTTTAGAGTTTTTGTTCGCGGTCACGACGAAGACAGGGACGGAAGCGATGCAAACTCACTTTGCAATCCAGGCGCCGTAATCTCCGAAAGTGTATCGACGAGTTAAGGAAACGCTTCGACGGGTTCACACCTAACCGACCATGGACGAACCTCGATCGCCGCCTGACGGTCTGTTGCACGGCGACCGGGCTCCATTGTCCCGTAAACCGCGCAAATTCGCTCGCTCCGCGCTGGTTTTGCGAATTCGCGGCGGTTAGAATGCAGCCGTAGACAATCGCGGACACCAGTCAGCCAGCGCTTCAAAATGTGCGCCAAGCGGGCGGGGCGAAGTGATTGCGCTAGTTCGTCTCCGGTCCCGGACGCTGCCGCGTCCCGCCTGGCAGCGCCTCCTTATACGACGACAGCGAACGAAGGCCCCTCCCGGGGCGCCGTTTGCGGCGAAGAAGTGCACCGACCGTCGCCAACCAGCGACGGCCGGCGGGCTTCTCCGCTCAGCGTCTAGGCGGGGGTGAACCGTTGTGCTTCCCAAGCGGAACGCACTGCCGCGGAGTGATACCGGAATGTCGACCGTTGAATCGAGCGGGTTGAACGCCAGCGTGCTGGTGCTGAATCGCCACTATATGGCGGTGCACGTCGTCAACGTGCGGCGGGCCTTCAGCCTGCTGGTGAACTGCCTGGCGGAAGTCATCCACATTGAGGATGACGGCCAGTATTTCAACTACGATTTTGAGTCGTGGCGGGAAATAAGCGAACTCCGCGCCGCGTTCAAGGATGATTCCCCGCACGAAGACTGGATCCGCAGCGTCAATTTTGAAGTCTGCGTCCCGCGGGTCCTCCGGCTGCTCCACTACGACCGTCTGCCCAAGCAACGGGTCCGACTGAACCGGCGAAACATCTTCGCCCGTGACGCGAATCTATGCCAGTACTGCGGCAAGCGTTTCGCCACTAGCGAACTGAGCCTCGATCACGTGCTGCCAACCTGCCGCGGCGGCGACACGAGCTGGGAGAACCTCGTCTGCGCCTGCGTGCGGTGCAACGTTCGCAAAGGGGGCCGCACGCCGCAGGAAGCCGGCATGAAACTGATCAAGAAGCCGGTCCGTCCCAAGCGAAGCCCGATGCTCACGATCAAGCTCGGCAACCCGAAGTACGCGAGCTGGAAGAATTTCCTCGACAACGCCTACTGGTCGGTCGACCTGAAGTAGCTGGGCTGAACCCTGTCACCCCGAGGTCCGTCGAGGGGTCCGGCTAGCGTACCGTCATCCTGAGCGTAGCGAAGGATCTAGCGCGACGCCAGATTCTTCACTGCGCTCTGAATGACTGTAAAACAAAAAGCCGTCGGCAGTAGCTACTGCCGACGGCTTTCACTGTTTTCTGATCTCAGACCACCAGCCGGAAACTCACTGCTCCGCCAGCGGAGCCTTCTTCTCGGTAATATTCGGGCACTGTGGCGCCATCTCGGCGTTCAGCTCGGTGAACCCCTTCCACTCTTCCGGCACGTTGTCCTCGTGGAAGATCGCTTCCACCGGGCACTCCGGCACGCATGCTTCGCAGTCGATGCACTCATCCGGATGGATGTACAGGATCTGCTCGCCTTCGTAGAAGCACTCCACCGGGCAAACGACCACGCAGTCGGTGTACTTGCAACCGAAGCATGGTTCGCACACAACGTGGGTCATAGCGGAAACTCTCCTTGCAATAACGTCAACTTAATCGTTGGCTTAGAAACGTAGACTGCTCGCGCCGCACGCTTCAGCGAGCCATCCTAGCACCCCTTGGCGACGGCGGACAAGTGTTTGCGAGCGAAGGACTTTCGGCATGGCTAGCCCCCTTCGCCGGGCATCTTAGGGATTGCCCGCGGTGAGTGTCAACCCGACGCAAACCTTTCCTAATCCGGACGTTTTCTCGCTTATTCGGGACAACTCATTTTGAAGACCGGTTCGCCCCATTGTGTTAGCTTGCTCGGCGCGCGGCCCCTATCTAGAATCGAGTAGAGCACTGCAATGGCTTGCCGCTGCTCAATTTCCGGCCAGGAGTGAGGGGCAAGACTTTCACGCGGGTAGACCGAAGTGGCGCTCTCCGAAATCGACCGCAACCTGCTGGACCGTTGCCTGGCCCGCAAGCCACGCGCCTGGGAAGATTTTGTTGATCGCTTTACCGGGCTCATCATCCACGTGGTGAATCACACGGCCCGCAGCCGGTCGCTCATGTTCACCTCCGCCGATCGGGAGGATCTTACGGCCGACGTGCTGCTGGCCATCATCCGCGACGACTTCGCCGTCTTGCGGCAGTTCCGAGGCAAGAGCAGCCTGGCGACCTATCTGACTGTGATTGCCCGCCGCGTCGTCGTCCGGAAGCTGGTCGAGACGCGCATCGCAACGTTTAATGGCGCCGCCGCGGAAACCGCCGGAACGACCGACGTCGGCGAGCAGCGGATGACCGACCGGGAAGAAGTCGAGCAGCTCATGGAGCATCTCGACGACGCCGAAGCGGCCGTCGTGCGGATGTACCACCTGGAAGGGAAGACCTACCAGGAAATCAGCCGCACGACTGGGATGCCGACCAACAGCGTCGGACCGATGCTCAGCCGCGCCCGCGCCAAGCTTCGTAGCGCCGGCGCCCGGCAGGCGTAATGGCATATAGCTCGGCCATCCTGGCCGGACGAATTCGCCGAGCCAGGATGGCTCGGCTATATAAACCTCAATACCCCGGTCCGCGAAGATCAATCGTCCCGCCTGGCCAATCCTCATCGCTGGGATAGCGCATCACGATCTCATCCCAAAATGGATTGGCATTTGGATCTGCGCCTAGTGAATTAACAATCGGGTTCTTCACCAGCACGGCGCCAAGCTTTTCGTAGAACCCCTGCACACGACGATTTGTCTGGAAGAGGGCGTAGTCAAATTCACCGGCGTCGATCAGTCCCAATGCCGCACGAGTCACCTGCTCGCCCAGACCCCGGCCGCGCACCGCGGCACTTGTGCAGACCCGAGCCAAGCCTGCGATAGAGAGTTCGCCTAGCGCCGTTCCGATCGTTCGCGGCAGCAGGGCCGCATGGGCGACGACTCGTCCTTCTTCAACGATGACCAGCGACCGCGGCCAACTATCGGTCGCGTCGGCGTACTGATCGCGCAGCGCCAAAAGTTGCGCCGCCCGATCCGCCGCGTTCATGTTCGGCTTAGGCCAGACCTGATTGACAAGGGCGCCAATCGACCTGACCTGCTCCGGCGTGTAGCGTCGCGCGTCCCAAATCTCGACTGGCATGACAGCAATCACGGCGGGATGTTCTCGGCAATCTTCCCAGTGGCGTAACCCTAACAAAGCCTAGGACGCACCGACAAGCGCCGGGGCACTTAACGGCGTGCACGAGAGGTTGGCAGCCCCGAAGACGGCCGCAGGACCCGCACATATAGCCGAGCCATCCTGGCTCGGCGCCCAGCCAGGATGGCCGGGCTATCTAGTCCTCATCGCCAAAGCCAGACGACCAGCTTTCACGGCTGCGCATCATCTGCGTCACATGGGCGAACCGCTCGTCGCTCATGGCCTGGCTTTCGCGGAATTCGTCGGCCGGCGCCTCGCGTTGGCACTCCACGCCGCCATGGTGTGCAACAATCAGCCGCCAAATAGCTTCAATGTCCGTCCTGAAAAAATCCTTGCCCAGATCGATGCGATTCACCCGGCAGTCGTGCAACGCTTCGTGCAGGGTGTTGACCAGTTCGGAGGCGTTCTCGCTCGAAACGACCATGTGGACGTCGAACGGAAACGGCGTCGCCTCGCGGGCCAGCTCGCTCACCGCCTCCAGCGGATCGATCCGCCGCGAGAGGGCGATTTTGAATACGCCCTCGCCAAACGAGCCGACGTTCGACAGCACCAGCACGTGTCCGGCGCGCGCATGTTGCGCGATCGACGTGGCGTCGCGCGCCTTCTGCTCGGCCGCGGCAAGTTCGGCCTTTAGCTTGTTCAGCGTCGTGCTGCTGCTCTCAGCCGACTCGGACGCCGCCTTGGCATCATTCAGCCGCCGGCGAATGGCCGAGCGCTGCGCCTCGACCCGCGTGATTTCGGATTGCATCTGCTGATGGACGCGCTGCTCCGCCTGCAGCCGCGCAGAGACCGCATCCCGCCGCTGCCGCTCCTGCTCCAGCCGCAGCTCGCGGTTGTACCGGTGCGTGAGCTGCGCGAGGAGGTCTTCTTCCTTTCGCGGCGAAATCGGATAGTCATTCTCGCGGCAGAATTCGATCACTTCCTGCAGCCGCCGCCGACTCGCCTCAAAATTCCGGGCGGTCAGGTCGCCCGAGACTCGATCCACCCCGTCGTTGAGAATCTTCTCGCCGAGATTCTTAACGATGCGGTTTTGATCCTCGGTGCGGCGCATCCGCCAGTCGACGTCCTCCTTTTGCTCAACGAGCTTGCGCGATTCCTTGCCGAAGGCAGTCTGCACGCGGCGGCGCTCTTCGGCGGCGACTTTTTCGATGTTCTTATGAAAGCCGCGGTTGATCTCGGCCGCCGCGGTGATTTTCGCATTGCTGACGACCAGCGCCCGTTCCGTCCGCCGCAGCGCTTCCTGTACCCGCAGCACCTCTCGCTGTAGGTATGCGTACCGCACAACCAGCGGCACGGCGACGGCCAGGCAGCCCACGCCAGCCCACAGGGCGCCGCTGCCTGAACTCGTCCAGATCGCCCAGACCGCAAGCAAAGCCAACAGCACGCCAAGTACGACTAGCGCCCGCAACGCCTGGTCCGCCCAGGTGATGCTTGGCTTCTTCTTCGGCTCGGGCGGCGGCGGAATCTTCTCGCGAGAGTAGTCGACCAGCGTCACCTTCTCCCCGCACCCTAGGCATACACGCGCCGCCGCGAAGCTATCCGGAGGTCCCGAAACTGCATGGGAGCACTCCGGACAGAAGACGGTGATCTCGGGCTCGTTGGGCATGTCGAGGTCCCATATCCTGTGGATTCAGCCATCCGAAAAGACAAGCGCCCATTCCATCGACATTAAGTGGTCGACTCGCAAAGTGGAGTCGCCTTTGTTGTATAGAATCGATTCTGGCACGGGCATTCCCAAGCCGCAACTCGATTGCCGATTCTGCCGATTGTGTCAGGTGAATGCGTCGCCCTGCCGCCGAGCGTGAGGATCGGCGAAGAGACGGGCAGGCTCATGTAGTCGGCACGGCAGTGGGCTCAGTCCGCCTATCCTGGTTCAGGCTGGATAAGAATTCGGATGAAAAACCGTCAACCCAATACATTTGGCCTTCTTGCCATCGCACTCTCATCGGCTTGGAGTAAAGGACCAGGCACGGAACAGTAAAGTACGCAATCCCCACCGAAAGCGGTCCCAAGAAGACAAAGACTTCAGACATGGTGAGAATGGCGCCGGCCGTCGCAAAGACTGGCGAGAGAATCATTAGGGCCATGACCATTTTTATAAGTCCTCTCCTGCGCCGGACTTGTTTGGAAAGCCCCGCTTTTACTTTGCAGCGCTGGCGTACAAAGGGAGCTGTAAGCAAAAAGAAGATGCCCAGGAACATCAGGACCACCAGCCAGCGCGGAATATATGGCAGGTCCCACACCTGGTACTCGGCATCGTCG
>DASVCM010000185.1:0-5223 GCA_036381635.1 Lacipirellula sp. | reverse complement strand
CCTTTTCGAGCTTGGCGATGATCTCGGCTTCTTCGAAGCCGGCTTCGAGGAGGGCCGTGACGCCCTTTTCTTGCAGCGGCGCGGCATGCGCAGCATTGAAGGTTAGTGCGAGCGTTACCGTGGCGAGCGCGCACAGCGTGCGCCTTGCGAGAGCGTTCATGACCGATCCCTCCGCAATGAAAGGAGATTGATTCGAAAAGGCGCCTGCTTCTCGCACCGGTCGACTGTCAGGATATCGCCGCGGCGCGGCGTTGGCGAGTTTTACCAGGGCCGCGGGCGGGATGGTGGTTTGACCGGTGGGAGCGGAAGCCCGCCGACGTGGCGGTTGCGCCTTGAAGGTCGTAAGCGGAGGGAGAGCTCGACTGTTACAAGTGTGACTTGACTGAGTGCCCTGTCCGGGCTTCACAGTACTGGACGGCGAGCAGTGGCAAGCCGCCCTAAGCGCTGTTCGCACCCCCGTTCCGTCTGGCCGAGCTATCGACGACGACCGTTGTTGCTCTGTTGGCGACTTACACTATTTGCTCGCGGAGGCGAACGCCTGACGTTAAGATACGGGCCGCCGGCTTCTGTCTACCTCTCATCTTTCCATCGGTGTGTCTAATGAACCGCTGTTATGCTTACGCGACGGCTATCGCCGTCTGGTGTATGCCGCACTCTGCGTCGTCCGCAACGGCGGTACTCGACCAGTCTTCTCCAACGGGTTCGGCACAAACACTCGTTGGGACGGGAGGCGTCGACACGCCCGGGGACCGAGCACAGACGTTCGTCGTCGGCCTTGAAGGCGTGCTTACCGCGATTGAGGTACAGGTCGCGCAGAGCACCATCGGAGGTACGTTGATGCTGGATGTTCGGCCATCCGATGCAAGCGGCCGGCCTTTGGCCGAAAATGGAAGCATCTTAGCCAGTGCGTCGAATGCGTCGGCAACCGGAATACCTTCATTCGCGTCGTTTGATATGAGCGCCGCCAACTTATTCGTATCGCCAGGCGATCGGCTAGCTATCGTGCTGAGAAGCAATTCAGGAACATTCTCGTGGTACGGGCAATTATCTGATCCTTATGCCGCTGGGAGCGCATTCTTTCGGCGCGGATTTTCGAGCGATTCTTGGACCGCCTCATTGTCTCCAGATGTGGACATTGCATTTCGCACGTATGTAGCGCCGGTCCCAGAACCGAGAGGTTTCTTGTTGATTACGTCTACGTTGGCGACGCTCGCATTCAATCGCCTTATTACACGCCCGACTTGCACCGCTTGACCAGCCAGCAGCGGCACGCGGCGGTTCGCCCGGCCAAGATGGCCGGGCTAAATAGCTAGCGCTTCCGAGCTTTTGTCTTTTGCTTGCGGTGCGGCCCAGCGACGGCGGCGGCGCGGGCTTTGGCGGCGTTTTCGGCTTGGCCGGTCATTTCGTAGAGGAAGCGGCTGGGGACGGTTTCGCGCGGCTTGCCCCATTTGCGGCGGGTCAGCGCGAAGGAGAGAGTCAGGCGTTCCTGGGCCCGCGTGACGCCGACGTAGCAGAGGCGGCGCTCTTCGTCGATCTGCGAGTCGTCCGGCATTTCGAGCGTCCGCTTGTGGGGCAGAATGCCCTCTTCCATGCCGACCATGTAGACGTAGGGGAACTCCAGGCCCTTGGCCGAGTGGAGCGTCATCAGGGCGATGGCGTTCTTTTGGAGCTGGTCGTGCTTGTCGTCCTGCTGGTCGGGGCCGCCGAGGGCGACGTCGTCGAGGAAGGCGCGGAGCGGCGGAATCTTCTCGCCATTCTTGCGCGTTTTGCCTTTGTTGAAGGCGGCCGCCGCGTTGATCAGTTCTTCGATCGATGCGGTGCGGGCCTCGCGTTCCATGGGGTCCGGGTAGAGCCGCTCGAGTTCGTTGCGGTAGCCGGTGCGGTCGACGACGGCTTCGATGAGTTTTTCGACGGGGACGCGGGCGGCGATTTCTTGGAGGTCGGTAATGAGTTTGACGAAGCGCTCGATGGGGGCGCCGGGGCCGGGGACGGCCCGGCTCGCCGAATCGCTGAGCATCTTCCAAATCGGGACGCCGCGCTCTACGGCTTGCGAGAGAAGTTGTTTGACTGTCGAGTTGCCGATGCCGCGGGGCGGGGTGTTGATGATGCGCAGCAGGGCGGTTTCGTCGGTGGGGTTCTCGATCGTCTTCAGATACGCGAGCAGGTCGCGGACTTCCTTGCGGTCGAAAAACGACATGCCGCCGACGAGCACATAGGGGAGCTTCATCCGCCGCAGCTCCGTTTCAAACGCCCGCGGCTGTTCGTTCGTGCGGCAGAGGATGGCGAAGTCGCTGGCCTTCACGCCCGGTTGCGAGAGCGTGCGGACGATGTCGGCGACGACCTGCTCGGCTTCCTGCGTCTCGTCGGGCAGCTGCAGGATTTGTGGCCGCTGACCGGCGCCGCGGGCCGGGCGGAGGACTTTGTCGTGGCGGTGCTTGTTGAACGCGATGAGCGTGTTGGCGTAGTGGAGGATGGCGCCGGCCGAGCGGTAGTTTTCTTCGAGCCGCACCACCTTCGCTTCGGGCCAGTCGTGCTTGAACCGCAGGATGTGCTCGACCTCGGCGCCGCGCCAGCCGTAGATCGACTGATCGTCGTCGCCGACGACGCACAGGTTGCGGTGGGCCATCGCCAGGGCCTTCACGATGCGGTACTGGCTGCCGTTGGTGTCCTGGTACTCGTCGACGAGGATGTGGTCGAACAGCCCCGCCTCGGCGCGGCGGATGGCGGGGTGCTTCGAGAGAAGTTCCTCGCTGCAGAGCAGGAGGTCATCGAAGTCGACCATGCCGCGGGCCCTTAGCGCCGATTGGTATCGGCGGTAGGCGGCGGCGGCGAGATGTTCGCGGTCGCTGGTCGCGGCCGCGGCCGCAGCGCCGGGACGGAGGGAGCGGTTCTTCCAGTTGCTGATGATCGCCAGCAGGTCGCCGGGGCGGAGCGAATCGTCGGGGACGCGGATCTCGCGGAGCGCCTGGCGGGCGAGCGACTCCTGGTCGCCGCGATCGCAGATCGCAAACTGCGGCGGGTAGCCGAGCTGGGCGATGTGGCGGCGGAGGATTTGCACGCAGAGGGCGTGGAAGGTGCTGATTTGGGGTTTTTGGGTGGGACGCTTTCTGGCGCTGCTCCGGCGGGTCGTTGACCCGCGGCTATTGGGGGCGTTGAGCAGGGCCAGGGCGCGTTCTTGCATTTCGCCGGCGGCTTTGCGGGTGAAGGTGACGGCGAGGATGCGCTCGGGGCGCGTGCGGTGGCGGATGAGGTTGGCGATGCGATGGGTCACCACCCGCGTCTTGCCGGTACCGGCGCCGGCGAGCACCAACAGCGGACCGGCGAGCGTCTCCACGGCGGCCTTTTGGGCGGGATTTAGACCGTCAGCCATGACGTGTGTGCGAAGCGAAAGGAAGGGCTGCGCTCTCCCCTAGCCGCGGGCAAACCTGCCCGCCGGAGCAGCGCGAGCGACTAGTCTAACGACGAGCACGCTCCATCAATAGTCAAACTAAGGACAACCCGGAGCCCTCGGCGGACCCTGGGGTGACACCCCTTCAGAGGCGGCCGCGGCACGCTGTTCCGCCTTGACGTAAGTTGTTGGTTGGCTTTAGACTTCGGGATTCACGCGGCGGAAAATTCGCGCGATGGCTGCGCGTGATCTCGCTGCTCCGGCGGGTCGTTGACCCGCGGCTGAACATTACATTTACGTTCAAACGCATAACGATATGAAGTCCGAAGAACGGCATAAGCTGCAAGAGAACGTGTTGGCCCGCGAGCTGGGCACGTGGACCGAACGGGTGCGGCCCTACACCTCGATCATTCTCACGGTGGTTGCCGGGCTGCTGGGCGTGTACATCGTCGCGTCGCTGTGGAATTCGTATCAGGCGACGCGCGACCGCGCGGCGTGGGACGACTATCAGCTGGCCGTGCTGGAAGGGGACGTCGAGCAGAAGGCTTTGCGGCGGCTGGCCGATAGCGAAGACCACGCCGGCACGGAGATGCAGGAGTGGGCGCTGATGGGCTGGGCCGACCGGCAACTTCTGAGGGCGTCGCAGTTGTATCTGACCAGCCGCGACGAGGCGGTTGATCGCGTGAACGATGTGATCGGCGTCTACGAGCAGTTCGCCAGCCGCGGTTCGAACCCGGAGATTCGCAACCGGGCGCAGCTTGGGCTGGCGCGGGCGTTCGAGATGAAGGGCGAACTGGACGAGGCCCGCGCTCACTACGAGCGCGTTGAGGGGGCGCTTTCGGAGGTGGCCGACCAGCGGCTGCGCGAGCTGGAAGGGGAGCAGGTCGAGAAGACGGTCGAGTGGCTGGCAACGGCCGAGCTGCCGAAGCCGACGGCGCCGGGCGGACCGGGGACGCCGGGCTCGCGGCCGGGCTTTGAAGCCACCGTGCCGCCGACCGATGCGGCGACCAGCGCTGCCGAAGCGGCGATGACGGATATCTTCGGCGGGCTTGAGGCCGAGGACCCTTCGCGGTACGAGACGCCGGCCGAAGGCGCGGGCGAGGCGCCGGCGGAAAGCCCTGCGGAAACGCCGGCGGCCGATGGCGAAGCGGCGGCAGATGGCGAGCCCACTGCTGAACAGCCTGCCGAGAATGCAAACGCCGAAGCTGAACCGCCAGCCGCAGAGACGCCTGCCGCGGAAGCGCCGGCTGCCGACGGCGCCGCAGAAGAGCCTGCGGTGCCGGCCGCAGAAGACGCGGGGGAAGAACCTGCGGCCGAGGAGCCTGCCACTGAGCAGCCGGCTGCGGCCGATGCGCCGTCGGGGCAATGAGCGCGAATCCCAGCGACGATTGGGACGGCGACGAAGACGTGGCGCCGCCGAGTGCTGCGTCCGTTGACTTGGGCGCCGCGGCGCCGGGCGGAGCTCAATCCTTTTCGCTGACGGTCGACGAAGCCGGGGCAGGGGAGCGGCTCGACGCGCTTCTGGCGGCGGCTGCTCAAGGCGTGAGCCGGGCGAGGATTCGCCGCGCCATCGACGACGGCCTCGCGACGGTTGACGGCGCTCATCAAAAGGCGTCGTACCGCGTTTCTGCGGGCGAGTGGATCGAACTGCAAGTGCCCGCCGCGGTCGAGGCGCCGCAGCCGGAGCCGATTCCGCTCGATCTGCTGTACGAGGACGATGCGATTGCGGTGGTGAACAAGGCGCCGGGGATGGTCGTCCATCCGGCCAAAGGGCACTGGGCGGGGACGCTCGCCGCGGCGCTGGTGCATCGGTTCAACCAGCTCAGCGGCGTCGG
>DASVCM010000184.1:0-3236 GCA_036381635.1 Lacipirellula sp. | reverse complement strand
TAGAGGTTTACGTTCCACGCCGGGTCGTCGTGCAGTTGCCACGGCAGAAACGTCGCCGCAAATTTGCCGATGCCGATGAACCCGTAGGCGAGGAATCCGATCACATTCACGATCGCGAACAGCACGACAATGAAATGGGCGAGCCGCGCCCCCTGGTTATCGCCAAACCGAAAGCGGATCCACTCGGCTCCGGTCATCACCCCCGAGCGGCGCATCCACACCGAGAGGTAAACCATCAAGAACACCTGATTGAACACCGGCCAGAGCCACGGTATCCAGACGCTCTTCAGGCCGTAGACGAACAGCCAGTAGACCATCAGCATCGTGCCGCTGATGTCGAACATCCCCGACGCGTTCGACACGCCGAGCATGTACCACGGAAGCGAGCGCCCGCCGAGGAAGTAGCTCTCGAGGCTCTTGCTCGCCCGCCGGCTCAGCCACAGCCCGGCCGCCAGCACCACCAGCACATACCCGGCGATAATCGCCACGTCGATGGCATGCAGCGCCATCGACGCATCGACGGGAGTAGCAGCAGCCTCGGCGGCAGGAGATTGCATGGGGACGAAAAGCGCGACTCTTGCCTATGGGTGCCACGGCTGGCTCGTCCAGCAGTGGGCGCCGGGCGCCCGCTTCGCACTGCTGGACGAGCCAGCAGTGGCACTCCGTACACGAATTCAATCCGGCTCTCGACTCTCGACTCTCCGCCCTCGACTCTCTTAGAAGACGAGCGAGTTGTCCTTCACGTACGCCACCAGTTCGCTCAGGTGCGCGTAACAGAGACAAGTTACCGTATCCGCCGCGCCATAGTACACCGCCAGGCGATCAGATTCCGGCTCGCACAGCGCCGCGACAGGAAACACCACGTTCGGCACATGGCCGGCCACCTCGTACGGCGCCTCCGGCGCAAGCAGGATGTTGCTGCAGCGGTACGTCACCCGCCACGGCTCGTCGAGATCCAACAGCGCCGCGCCCATGTGGTAGACGAACCCGTTGCAGGTATCGAGCACGCCGTGGTAGATCATCAGCCAGCCGTCGTCGGTCTCGATCGGCACGGGCCCGGCGCCAATCTTCGTGCGCTGCCACCAGATGCCGTGCTCGTCGCCGCCGCGGCCCATCACCTTGCGGTGTAGGCCCCAGTGCATCATGTCGGGGCTTTGGCTGATGTAGATGTCGCCGAACGGCGTATGTCCGTTGTCGCTGGGACGGCTCAGCATGTAGAACTTCCCGCCGATCCGCCGCGGAAAGAGCACGCCGTTGCGATTGTGCGGCAGAAACGCGTTCTCCAGCCGCGTGAACTGCTGAAAATCGGTCGTCGTGGCGATGCTGATTGTCGGCCCGTTGTGCCCGCCGCACCAGGTGATGTAGTACTTGTCCTCGATCTTCACCACCCGCGGGTCGTACGCGTAATCGCCAGCGTCCGTCTTTTCATCGGGCCGGTTGATGAACACGATCGGCGCCGGCTCGATGTGCCACTGCAGCCCGTCGTCGCTCCAACCCATGTGAAGCCGCGGGAACCGCGTGCGGTCCTCCAGGCGGAACACCGCCGCAAAGCCGTCGCCGAACGGCACGACCGCACTGTTGTAGATGCCCAGCACGTCCGGCAGCGGCCGGCGATCGATCACGGGGTTGCCGGCGTGCCGCCACACCACGTCGTGCACGGCCGCCGGCCGTTCCTGCCACGGAATGCGGGCGGACGACGTGATTTTGCCCCGGGCGGCGCCGCTCGGCTTACCCCCTGCGAGTGCTGCTCCTCCGGCCTCCACCGCTGGTTTTGACATGTCTGTTCACCAAGCTGTTTGCCCGCCCGCCGATTGGCCACACGCTACGTAGCGGTCCCAGCAAGCCTTGGAGCGATTCTAATCGCCGCAAAGTACTGGTTCAACTAGTTGAACACCCGGTCCTGAGGCCGCTAAGTTCTGAGAAAGTTTTTGTTGAATGTGGCCATCCGGTTCCTTATATATGAACACATGTTCACAAATCCACGGGCTTGGCCCACGATTGATTTTGTAGGAGGCGTCTCCGACGCCGATACCGCGTACCTACCACGCCATCGCGGTCAGAGACCGCTCCTACCGGTTTGTTAGGAGGAGGGGAATATGTCGCCAAAAATCGCGATCGACGACAGAATTGCGACTCAGATTGCGATTCGTAAAACTCCCGTCCGCACGTTAAAACACAAGTAACCACCTCGTCACGATCAGATTTGGCTCTCCATGCCCGGCTCACAAATCCCCCGACTCAAGGATGTCGCGGCCAAGGCGAACGTCTCCCTCTCGGCCGCCTCCCGAATCCTCCGCGGCGAGATCGGACGCTTCGGCGAAGACACCTGCGCCCGCGTCCTGGAAGCCGCCCGCGAGCTCGGCTGGCGCCGCAATCTGCTGGTCAACGGCATCCAGACCGGCCGCACCCGCACCATCGGCGTGATGATCCCGCCCTACGACTCCTTCTGGGTCGACGTGCTGGCCGGCATCCACATCACGCTCGAGGCGGCCGACTACCTGCCGATCACCGTCTGGGTCGGCGACTGCTCGGAAATTCCGCACTTTGAGGAAACCGAAGACGTCGGCTTCCGCCAGATCAGCCGGCTGCTGGATCGCCGCGTCGACGGGCTGATCCTCTGGCCGTCGTTCGCCGTGGCCTACTACGACCACTACCGCGAGCTCTTGGAGCGCCGCGTGCCGGTCGCCGTCATCGATCACGAATACTCCGAAGAACAGATCGCCGATTCGATCGAAACCGACGAAGCCGCCAGCACGCGGACGGTCGCCGAACATCTGATCAATCTCGGCCATCGGCGGATTGCCTGCCTCTCGTCGCGCGAGGCCCAGTGGCAAGCCTGGTCGGTCCGCCGTCGCGAGTGCTTCGTCGAGGCGGCCGACGAACTGGGCGGCGTCGAAGTTACCAGTTGGCGACTTAACCCCTGGGGCAGCGACGGGCTTGAAGTGGCCACGCAGATTCTCACGCAAGACCCGCGGCCGACCGCCGTCTTTGCGGTGACCGACCACGAGGCGCTCTTTCTGTATGAAGCCGCCGCCGCGCTCGGACTGAAGATTCCGCAAGACGTCTCGATCGTCGGCTTTGCCGATCTCGACTTCGCGGCGACGCTCCGCCCGCCGCTGACCACGATGCGGCAGCGCCCGCGCGAGATCGGCCGCCGCGCTGCCCAACAGATTCTCGATCGCCTCGACGGCGACGCCGCTGACGATCCGCCCTCGGTCATCAAAGTCGGCGCCGAT
>DASVCM010000183.1:0-3482 GCA_036381635.1 Lacipirellula sp. | reverse complement strand
CCGCCCCGTTGGGGCTTACGTTCTTTATCCACGCACATACCAGGGGCTTGCGCCCCTGGCTATTGACTTACGCCCCGTTGGGGCTGCAGGCAGTTGCATATCCCTCTTTGGCCGGGGGTTGCTCGCCACTGGGGCGGAGTTTGTTCTGGTGGAGACCGACCCCCCGGCGAAGCCGGGGGCTGCAATAAGCGCGGCTCACGCCGCGATCGCGAATGCATAAGCAGTTCATAGCCAGGGGGCTTAAGCCCCTGGTGCGGAAAGGCGTTGCGATTCGTACGCCCCAATGGGGCGGCAGTAGCGATGAGTGAGCGCACTGCCGCCCCGTTGGGGCTTACGTTCTTTATCCACGCACATACCAGGGGCTTGCGCCCCTGGCTATTGACTTACGCCCCGTTGGGGCTGCAGGCAGTTGCCTCATCCCTGACTGACCTGGGGTCGCTCGCCACTGGGGCGGAGTTTGTTCTGGTGGAGACCGACCCCCCGGCGAAGCCGGGGGCTGCAATAACCGCGGCTCACGCCGCGATCGCAACTGCATGATTTATTCCGTCGCGGCGGCGTCGGGCAATTCAGTGGCGGGCTCTTCTTCAACGGCCGGGTCGGCGGGCGGCTCGGCGACGCCGCCTTCTTCGACGGTCGCGCCGTCAGTGGCCGTGTCTGCGGGTTCAGCGCCGGTTTCGGCGTCGCCGGTCGTCGCCGCGTCGTTACCGCTATCGGCGCAACCCAGAGCGAGACCGGCGGAAAGGGCAAGCGCGGTGAAGAAAGTGAATCGTTGCATGGGACGTTCCTTATTTGATAGGCGTACTAATGCGGAGTTAACGACGCCGCCGTAAAACCGACGGCGTCGTCAACTCACTACAAGCGGTTTCAAAACCGGGGGCTAGCGCCCCGCGGCTGATGCTATCCGCCGGCACGCGATAGCGTCCGGTTATTTCCTCTCCGCTATTGCTGCTGCGAGGCTTCCGCGGCTTGCGCCGTCTGGGAGAAGAGCCGCGTCGGTTCTTCAGCCGTCGCGGGCTTCTTCAGGGCTTCGCTTTGGAGCTCGACGTGGAACAGCACCTGGCCCTCGCCGGTCGCCTTGGTCACGACCTGGTACACGGCCCGGTCGCCTGGATCGAGCGACTTGATCGGCCCGAAGTTCAGGGTCTGGCCTTCATTCTTGGGATCGGTCGGTCCCGCGGCGCTGACGAACTCGAGGCCCTCGGGCAGCTCGGCGGTGATCTGAACGTTTTGATCCGCGGCCTCGCCCTGGTTCTTGACGATGATCGTGTAGCTGACCTGCTCGCCCTGTGGAACAGTGCCCTCGCTATCGACGACGGCCAGCATCAAGTCCGGCAGCGCGATGAGCTCGGTCTGGGTGCGCGCGACGGCGCGGGCGGCATTCTTGCGAGCCTCGTTGCCGCAGGCGAACTCGGCGACGGCGACGTGCTCGAGCTTGCCGGGCTTGTTGAAGCGAACCACGACGGGCACCTTGACCGCTTGTCCCGGTTCGAGCGTTCCGAGGTCCCAGGTTTCGTCGGCGTTTTCGATCGAGACGTTGCCGGCGGTTTGACCCGACTGGCCTGCCGACTGTTTCTTCGCCGCCGCCTGCTGGGCCTGGTCCGCTGGCTGCTGTTCGCTAGATGGCTGCGGAGAGGCTTTGGTCGGCGGTTGTGAACTTGCCTGGTTCAAAGCGCTGGCTTCCGCCGGTTGAACTTCGCCGAAGCGGAGCAACTCGGCGCCGTCGGCGAAGTCGGCCAGCAGCACGGCGCTCGCGGCGGGCGCCTGGCCGCGATTGGCGACGAGGATGGTGTAATTCGCCGGGCGGCCGAGGTAATGGGCGTCGGGGCCGTTGATCTGCACGGCGAGATCGGCCTGGCTGACGGCGATGGTGGTTTTGTTCGAGTTGGTCTTGCCGCCCCCTTCGGCCAGCTCGGCGACGGCGCGGCTGGAGAATTCGCCGGCCTTTGCGGCCCGCAACGTGGCGACGAACTTTCGCACTTCGCCTTCCTTGAGACCGTCGACGGCGAATTCGAGGTTCTTGTCTCCGTCAATCGTCGTCAGGCCGTCGCCGAGCGAGTCGCGGATGACGAATCGCTCGGCGTTGCCCGTGCCGATGTTTTTGACGTAGTAGCTGACCTCGATGTCGTCGCAGAGGTTTGCCTGGGCGGGAGCGGTTTTCACGAGTTCAAGGTTCGGCTTCACGACTTCCGTTTGCAGACAGAGGGAGGGCCGGAAGTCGGTGACCATCAGGCAGACATTTGCCTGGCCTTGCTTTTCGGCGATCGCCGTGACGCGGATGGTCTGGGTCTGGCCGGGGCCGAGCATGGCGATCGTCCAGCGGTTTTTCTGCTGATTGGACTGCGCTTGCTGAGCCTGGCTCTGCTCGCTTTGGCCTGAGGCTTTCGCCTGTTCGGTTTTCTTCTTTTGCTCATCTTGCTGAGCCTGTTGATTGGGATCTTGCTGCGTCCCCTGGGCGCCCTCGATTTGCGTCGATTCGATTTGCAGCGTTTTCGATTTTTGCTGCTCGATCACCAGACCGTGGACGGCGATGTTGTCGGAGACGTTCTTGACGTCGATCTGGTATTCAAACTGTTCGCCGACGCGCAGCTCCTGGGGCATCATCGTGGAGATGGAGATGACCGGCGAGCCGGGCGGCAGTTGCATTTCCTGGGTCTGGCCGGCGCTGGATTGCGCGGCCGCACGTTGCGCGACAAGCGCGCCGGCTGCGACAAAAAGTGCTGCTATCAGGTTGGATCGGCGTGTCATTTGAACCTCCTTTATGACGTTGTGGCGGGAGCAAGTGCGAGGAGAAGGGGGGCAGGAGTTGCAACTTGCCGCAAAGTTCGTTCCGAGCCCGCTCAGCGCTGCGATGATTCTCACACCGCCGAACGAAACGTAGGCAATTGGCATGCTCGGTCGCGCGCTGCGAAGAGTGCTACTATCGAACGCTACGCCGTCAGAATTGCGCGCCGATCGCTTCGTTGAAGACAGCGCATGCATGAACTAAGCGTAGGCTGCCGTTCATCTTGAGTTTGGATTGGCCATGGAACGTCGTCCGCCACGGTGGTGACTCGGCAACCATTGGAAGTAGTCGATCGGCGATGGACCGGCGCGCCCTTGCCGGCGGTTGCGTGCATTCGCCGGCGCGTCGGATGTTCGGAATGGTGTTTGCCGAAATGTTTGGCAGTTCTTGTCGTAGTTTGCGTGCTTGCAGCGCCCGCGCTGACGCGGCGCGAGGCCTGGGCTGGAGCGCTACGACATTTCTTGCGCGCGAGTTTTGCGTACCGCGCGCGTTTTTCTCGCCCGTGAAAGGAAACGCCATGAGAAAGCTATTTACTATTCCCTGGCTATTGGCGGCGGCAGCGGCCGCGCTTGTGTGTACGGCGCCGCCGGTTGCTGTGGCCGAAGAATGGGAAGAAAACACGGCCTACTACGAAGACGATGCGTGGTACGACATCACCGAGTGGTTGGACGGCAACGACTATAACCCGACCGACGAAGTG
>DASVCM010000182.1:0-3236 GCA_036381635.1 Lacipirellula sp. | reverse complement strand
AAACGCTCACGACCGCGCCTGCGGCCGCCACGTCGATGGCGTCCTGAATCTGCGCGGGGTCGACGGCCGGCACGTCGTCCACCGTCACGGTCGTAGCCGTGCCGACGAGCGACGGCGCCGTAAGATCAGCGTTTAGCGTGAGATCGGTTACGTTGAGGGCGATCTCGGTCGACGCGGTTACCGCCGTCGTAATCGCCAGCGACGCGTCGCCGTTGATCGTCAGGCTGTCGGCCGGCGCCGGGAAGACCGTCGTCTCGAAGTCTCCGCTCGGGCTGCGCAACTGCAAGTTGCCGCCGCCGGCGTCTTCCAGCACTGCGTCGGAGCCGGTCGGCAGGTTAAACTCGGCGTCTTCCACCGTGCCGACGTTGACCAGCACCGGCTCTAGGCCGGTGTAGTTAATCGTTGCATCTAACGAAGCGTCCGTGTTATCGAGTTCAATGGAGCCGTCGCTGGCGTTCGTGTAGTTCCAGGCGATCTTGTTGTAGTAGAAGCCGTCCGCTTCGATCACGATCGTGTCGTGGCCGCCCACGCCGCCGTTAAACGTCAGGCCGCCCGGCGCGACCGGGTTGCCGCCGGAGAAGTCCACCACGAACGTGTCATCGACGTTGTCGGTCCCGTTGATGACGATTGAAGTGACATTCGCAAACAGGTGTCGGCTGCCGGGCACGACGTTGCCCTGCTCGTCCACAAGCTGCACGTAATCGCCGTCGCGGACCAGCCGCGCATTTTCCGGAATCGGCGCTGTCCCTTCGCCCAGTTCCATCTCTTCGGAAATGTCCTGAACGGTAACGGTAATGAGTTGCGTCGCCACGACGCCGCCCGCCTGATCGCTGACCGAGACCTCGACCTCGTAGACGTTATCCGCGCCCTGGTCCGCCGGGTTCTCAAAATTCGGCGCGGCGGCGAAGCTGAGCGCGCCGGTCGCGGAATCGATTGAGAACAGCCCCTGATCGGCGCCGCCGCTGATTGCGTACGCAAGCGTATCGCCCGGCAGATCAGCGTCGGTCGCCGTCACCGTGGTAACGGCCGTGCCTTCCTCGTCGATGCTGAAGGCGTTGCCCGATGTGATAACCGGATCGTTATCGTTCACCGCGGTGAGGGTTACGGTGATCGCCTGCACGGCGGGCGTGCCGCCGGCCTGATCGTCCACCGTCACCGTGAGCTCGTAGAGGTTGTTGCCATCGGCATCAAGCGGATTCTCAAAGTCGGGCGCCGCGTTGAACGTGATCGCGCCGGACGCGTCGATCGAGAAGTGCGCCGCATCGGCGCCGCTCAGCGAGTAGGCCAGCGTATCGCCGGGCGCATCGGCGTCGATCGCGGTCACGTTGCCGACGGCCGTCGTGTTCTCGGCGAGAGAGAACGAATTGCCTGAAGTGATCGCCGGGCTGATATCGTTCACCGGAAGAATGTCAATCGTGAAATCGGTCTCGCTCTGCGACCCGTCGTCACTGGTAGCGCGTACCCGAACGACATGGCTCGTAGCCGTTTCATAATCCAGAGAAGCGGCAACTGTAACTGCGCCGGTCGAGGCGTCGATCGAGAACAGGCCGCCAGCGTCGTCGACCAGCGAATAGACGACGCCGCTGGTCGTGGCGTCGTCGTCGCTTGCCGAAGCAATGATTCCGACTGTGGCCCCAACAGCCGCGCTCTCGGCGATCTCATTGTCGGTGCCGTCCACGTCGACCGGCGCCGTGACATCGAACTCATCAAAGTCCGCGATGTCGATCGTAAAGTCGGCCTCCCTTTGCGAACCGTCCTGGCTGGTAGCGCGCACGCGAACCGTATGCGTTGTAGCGGTCTCATAATCAAGGACGCCGGCGACCGTGATCGCGCCGGTCGAGACGTCGATATCAAACAGTCCGCCTGCATTATTCACGAGCGAATAGGCGACCGCATTACTGCTTCCGTCGGCATCGATGGCCGAAGCAGTAATCCCTACGGTCGCGCCGGCCACAACGTTCTCGGCGACCGTATTGGCCGCGCCGGTCGCGTCGACGGGGGTGGTCACGTTGAATTCATTGACGTCGACTATCGAGATCAACATCGGCCATTGATTCGTCGAACCGTCGGCGCTGGTAGCGCGCACGTTGATTTGATGGCTGACGGCCGATTCATAATCGAGATTGGCCAAGGCGACCGTCACGACGCCGGTTGAGGCGTCGATCTGGAACAGCCCGCCGGCGTCGGCCGCCGCCCCCGTTTCATCCAGCAGCGAGTACGTAACGACGTTGTTCGTCGCGTCCACGTCGCTGGCCGACGCCGTAATTCCAACCTGCGCGCCTACCCCCGCGTTCTCGACGACCGAATTGGCGGCGCCGTTAATGTCCGCCGGCGTCGAAACATCGGATTCATCAACGTCGCCAATGGCAATGGCGAATGTTTCGCTCGCCGTCGAACCGTCGCTCGAACTGGCGAGCACCGTGATGTTCAGCGAAGCGCCGTCCGTCTCGCGGTCAATGTTCGTCGCGCCGGTCGCCACCACACCGGTCGCTGGATCGATCGTGAAACGTCCGCCCGCGCTATCAGACAGCGAGTAGTTAACGGTGTTGTTAATCAGATCCGCATCGGAAGCCTGCGCGGTAATGCCAACCGCCGTGCCGGCCGAGGCATTTTCGTCCACCGCGTTCGCGTTTGAATCGTCATCAAGCGGCGTCGCGACTCCCGCGTCATTGACCGTCCAAAAGCCTGCACCGAAGCTCTTGAACGAGCCGAAGCCGCCCGTGCTGGAAATGTCGTAGTAATTGTCGGCAGGGACCCAGGTCGATCCGCTCCAGATCTGGAAAATGAAATTGGCGGCAAATGCCGTATCAATCACTGGCAAGGCGACTCCGAGGTGCCCTGACATACCCGCCGGCACGGAGCTTTGGGATAATAGGGCAGCGGGAGCGCCGGACACAGTCAGCACCAATCGCCCGGTCACGGTCGTGTTCGGAATATTGTCGCCGCCCGTATCCAGCGATATATCGCTTCGCTGCCAGATTGCCTGCGTTGCGCTGGTTCACACCAGATTCGACGAGTTGAATGCCTTCGCAAAGCTTGAGCCTGACAAACTCAGTGATGCAGCCGAAGGCGCCCAGTACAAGACATTGGCGTCGTCCAGGGCGTCTGCGTATGGATTGGCCGAAAGGTCGTATGAGTTGGTCCGCCCGCCGCTACGTCCGGATCCCGGACCGCTGCCTGCAAAGGCAACTCCGCCCGGCGGCGGGTAGGCCGGTCCGTCAAAATTCGACGTCGAG
>DASVCM010000181.1:0-2684 GCA_036381635.1 Lacipirellula sp. | reverse complement strand
CCGAAGCTCGCGTCGGTTCATGATCCCGACGAGTACTTGGCCGCAGCGTCGGGCGGCGCCAGTCGCGCGGAGCGCTGGCGGGATGTGGTGGACGCCTACCGGGCGCTTCACGAATTGAAGAGCCGCGGCGAGGTGAAAGCGATCGGCGTCGGCGCCAAGGATTGGAAGGTGATCGCGGCCGTCGTCGACGCGGTCCAGGTCGACTGGGTCATGCTCGCCGGCAGCCTAACCATCCAACGCCACGCTGCAGAAGTCATCGAATTCGTCAGGGGACTAGGCGCCTGTGGGATTGGCATTATCAATTCCGCCGTCTTTCAAGCGGGCTTCCTCGTCGGCGGCCGGTACTTGGACTATCGCGTGCCTGATCCATCCGCCGACGCCGCCGCTTTTGAGTGGCGCGAGGCATTCTTTAAGCTATGCAATCGGCATGAGGTTTCGCCGGCGGTCGCGTGCGTCGAGTTCGCCTTGTCGCCGCCGGGCGTGGCCGCCGTCGCGCTGAACTCCAACAGCGCTCAGCAAGTAGTCGAGAATGGTGCGGCGATTGACGCCGCTATACCGGCCGGCTTCTGGCAAGAAGCCAAGCAGCAAGAGCTAATCTCCCGCACTTATCCGTGGGTCTAAGCACATGTTAGCACTGCAAATCGTCCAGCCTGGAGAGTCGCAGGTCATTGAGCAGCCGACGCCCGAACCCGGCCCGGGAGAAGTGCTGCTTCGCATCAATCGCGTTGGCTTTTGCGGCACAGATTTGAGCACGTTCCGGGGCGTCAACCCGCTGGTTTCCTATCCGCGCATTCCGGGTCACGAGATCGCCGGTGAAATCATTGAGCTGGGCGCCGGCGTAACCGATTGGTCCGTTGGCGAAGAGGTCCTGGTCTTTCCATATAACGCCTGCGGCGCCTGTTCCGCGTGCATTGCCGGGCGGCCCAACTGCTGCCGCTTCAATCAAACGCTGGGCGTACAGCGCGACGGCGCCATGGCTCAGTTTTTTGCCACGCCGGCGTCAAAGCTGCTCCGCGCCGAAGGCCTGTCGAGCGAAGAGCGAGCTCTGGTGGAACCGCTAACCGTCGGTTTTCACGCCGTCGCCCGCGCGGGCGTCAGCAGCGCCGATACCGTAGCCGTCTTTGGAAGCGGAATGATTGGACTGGGAATCGTGGCGGCGGCGGCGGCGCGCGGAGCGCGCGTGATCGCCGTCGATATCGACGACGGCAAACTCGATTCAGCCCGCCGCGCGGGCGCCAGCGAGACGATCAACTCGCATCGCGATTCGCTCGGCGAGCGGCTTCGGGACTTGACCGGCGGCCATGGACCTAGCGTCGCCGTTGAGGCCGTCGGGCGTCCCGAAACGTTCGTAGCCGCGGTTGAGCAGGTCTGCTTCGCGGGCCGCGTGGTGTTCGTCGGCTACAGTAAACCGCCCGTAGAATTCGACTCCAAGCTGTTCGTGCTGAAGGAGCTTGATATTCGCGGTTCGAGGAACGCGTTGCGTAGCGACTTTGCTGCGGTCATCGAGTTTTTGCGCGCGGGCCGCTTTCCCTCGGAGGAGGTCGTCTCCCATCGAGTGCCGTTGAAAGCGGCCGGAGATACGTTGAGATCGTGGGATCAGGCGCCGCATGGGTTTTCTAAGATTCAAGTCGAGTTCCCATAGCCCCGCAGACGGCACTTGAGCGCTCCCATTCTGTTACAGGCGAGCTCCTCCGACGCGTTGATTCAGGACGCGCCCGCCTCAACGGCGTTGGGCGTTGCCCATCGCAGTTAGCTTGCGCCCGCGATCGTACAGGAACACGGCTGATTCACTGCGCTCTGTCCGTAGTCGGACGAAAGCGCAACGCGGCCGGACGGCGCATCTAAGGTGTTTGAGACTCGCGTCGGCCCATCTGTAACCTGCCTGCAAGTGCAACTCATGATGCCGGCGTGAGTTACTTCTTCTCACGGCCGCCGCGAGCACAGACTGGATCGGCGTTTGCTTAACGGCCGACCATCCTGCTGCGACCTCGTGTAAGCACGGCCAGAGATGGAATCAACATCGCTACGACCGAGACGAGTCATCGTGGTCGATCTCAACGTTGACGACTACCAGCCGCTGCTGGCCTCGACGCCGCTTCGCCTGTTTGCCACGGGCGATGCGGCGCTGCGAGTCTATGAGCCGCACGTGCCGAGCCTTTGGATGATCAACGTTCAGTTGCCGGACATGTCGGGAATCGGGCTGTTGACTCTGATTCGCGCTCGTCGACGGCGTGAGATCATCTACCTGATCGGCGACGAGTACAGGCTTGAGGACGAGCTCGCGGCCCGCTCGGCGGGAGCAACCGCTTACATGTGCAAGCCGGTCTGCACCGGCTGGTTAGCGTGCCATACGCCGCGCTGCCGCTCTCCGGCAATTCGGGCAGGACCGGCGCCGTTTTCGTAAATCGCGGCGCTAATGCCGTGGCCGCAGGGAGTGAATACGCCTGACCGAAAGTCTCATCTTTTTCTCACTAACGTAAGGGGAATGCTCATGAACGCGCTCGCCAAGAAGTTGTGCACCATGATGACGATGTTGGCTTGCCTGACGATCGTTGCGACATCGCCAGCGCTTGCGGACCCGCTGGACGGCCGCGACGTCTTGAAGTTCAGCCAGCAGCCGATGGACGGCACGCCGATCACTAATCCCAACGGGGTGACGCAGCGATTTTGGGGCCATGACGAAC
>DASVCM010000180.1:0-2229 GCA_036381635.1 Lacipirellula sp. | reverse complement strand
CGGTGGCGATGAAGCCCGGGCAAATGGCGTTGCACGTGATCTTCCGCTTGGCCAGCTCGCGGGCCACGGTCTGCGTGAAGCCAATGATCCCCGCCTTCGAGGCCGAGTAGTTCGACTGCCCCGGGTTGCCGACCAGGCCCGAGACGCTCGACATGTTGATGATCCGCCCGTACCGCTGCCGCATCATCACCTTCGATGCGGCGCGGGTGAACAGGAACACCGACCGCAGGTTCGCCGCGATGACGTTGTCCCAGTCCTCGTCGCTCATCATCGGCAAGAGCGTGTCCTTGGTGATGCCGGCGTTGTTGACGATGACGTCGAGCCGGCCGTGGGCCTCGACCACCGCATCGACCGTCGCCTGCACCGCCGCCGCGTCGGCGACATCGCACACGTGAATGCTCGCCTTGCCGCCGCCGGCGGAAACCTCATCGGCAGTCTTTTTGAGCTTCCCCTCATTCCGCGCGATGCACGCGACCGTGGCGCCGGCCTTGCCCAGCGCCAGGGCGATCGCCTTGCCAATCCCGCGCGAAGCGCCCGTCACCAACGCGACCTGCCCCGAGAGATCCACACTAATCCGACGAGTGGGAGCATCAGCCATAACGGCGCCTCACGCAATTGTATTGATTCGTTGAAAACTCAATTATCTCACGCAAAGGCGCAAAGGCGCAAAGGGGAAGAAGGAATGGAACACTTGTCTTCACTGAACTTCGCTAATCCGGATTAGTGCTGACTAGCGAAAACTAGTGTTCCAGAATTCCCTTCTTCTTTGCGAGCTTTGCGCCTTTGCGTGAGGCCCTTCTTCTTTAAGCAGCAACATTCTCGCACGGCAGCTTACGGTCGATTCGCTTGAGCAGCCCCGTGAGTACGCGGCCCGGGCCGACTTCGTAGCACCGCTCGATGCCATGCCTGGTGATCAGCCGCCGCATCGATTCTTCCCACAGCACCGGGCTGACCAACTGCCTGACGAGCAGCTCGCGAATTTCCGCCGGGTCCGGATGCGGCTCGGCGTCGACGTTCGACAGCACCGGAATCCGCGGCGACTTGATCTCCGCCTCGGCCACCGCCGCGGCCAACCGCTCGTACGCCGGCTCCATCAGCGGCGTGTGGAAAGCGCCGGCAACCGCCAGCGGGATGACCTTCATCGCTCCGGCCCCTTCGGCCAGCTTGGTCAATCGAGCACACGCCTCGCGCCCGCCGGAAACAACGATGTTCCCCGGACAGAGCAGATTGGCGATTTGCAGCACCTCCCCTTCGCGGGCTTCATCGACCAGGCCCTGCAGCTTGTCGCGGTCCATCCCCAGCACGCTAACCATGCCGCTGGGCGTCGCCTCGGCGGCCGCCTGCATCGCGCTGCCGCGCTCTTGCACCAGCCGCAGGCCGGTCTCAAAATCCATCGCCCCGGCGAAGACCAGCGCCGTATACTCGCCCAGGCTAAGCCCCGCGACCGCACAAACCTGATCGATCAGCTCCGGCTGCTCGGCGCGAACCTTCTCGACCGCCGCCAGACTGCAGACGAACAGCGCCGGCTGGCTATGATCGGTCGCATCGAGCCGCTCAGCGGGGCCGTTGGCGCCTAGCTCAAGCAGGTCGTACCCCAGAATCTCGCTCGACCGCGAAAACAGCTCCTTCGCCGCCGGCAGCGCCTCGGCAAGCTGCACGCCCATGCCAACCGACTGCGCGCCTTGCCCAGGAAACAGAAAAGCCGTCTTCATAAGCACAGCTTCATTCGAGTGCAATTAGCCGCGAGCTAACAGCTCGCCGGAGCACAAGAGGAGGCGTCGCGTCTCGGCAGTTCACCGGCGGGCTGTTAGCCCGCGGCTACTTGGAATAAGCCGCCGCTACTCCTCCGTCTCGACCATCGTGCGGCCCATGTACTGGCCGCAGTTCGGGCAGACGACGTGCGACGGCTGCGGCGTGCCGCACTTCGGGCACGACTGCAGTTGCTTGGGCTTCATCCCGTGATGCGAGCGGCGTTTGCCGGTGCGGGAGTTGGAATGTTTGCGTTTGGGGACGGCCATGGCTTAAGCTCCCGTCGGGGCAATCGGCGCCCTCAGTCGGGCAGGCGTACAATAGGTGGAATCGCTCAAATTATCTGCCCTATCGCCGTCGGTCAATGCCCTGTTGTCCCTGCTCAATGCGAGAGACATAGTAGCCGCGGGCTAACAGCCCGCCGGTGAACTGTCGTGTGGCAATGCTTTCTCGTGTGCTCCGGCGGGCTGTTAGCCCGCG
>DASVCM010000179.1:0-2423 GCA_036381635.1 Lacipirellula sp. | reverse complement strand
TCGACGCCGGTCGCCCAATCCTGAATCGTATTGCCGGCGAGCGTCACCAGGCTGCCGCTGTCGAGGCTGCTGGCCAAGAGCACGCCGACTGTTCCCACGTCGCCGCCGTCGAGAGTGTTGTTGGTAAGGTCGACGTTTTCGGTCGCGGCGCCGCCAACGACGATGCTGCGGACTGCCGTAATGTTCGGCCCGAACGCCGCGCCGGTCAGCGTGACCTGATTGCCGTCGATGGTCGAGTCGCCGGTCGTCTGTGACAGGTTGATCATCGTCCGGGTCGTCGACAGGCTGCTGCTCAGCAGGCTGACGTCCTGGTTGATGATGTTGGCCGTAATCGTGGCATCGCTGTTGGCGCCGAAGCCGAAGCCGCCGTCGGTTACGCTGATGCCGCTGCCGGCGCGGTTGGTGATCGTGTTGCCGGTGATCGAGAGCCCGTCATTGCCGCCGCCGGCAAAAATCGCTGTGCCGGTAAGTTCCGTGCCCATGAACGTGTTGCCGCTAACTGTCGAACCATCCACGTTGAACAGCACCAACTGATTGCCTTCGGTGAACTGGTTCGTGCTGACGGTGACATTGCTGACCGGCGCCACGGCGCCGATCAGGTTCATGCCGGCGGAGAAATTGTCGCCGGCAAACTGATTGTTCTGAATCAGCGCGTTGCTCAAGCCCTGATCGGAGTAAATGCCCGTACCGCCCGCGGCGCCAGGATTGTCGTTGTCGCGAATCAGGTTCTGTTCGACGATCGTCTGGTTGGCGCCGCTGGAGCCCAGGTACAGGCCGATCGTGTTGTCTTGGATGATGTTGTTGGCAATGCGATAGCCGGAGAAGCCGCTCTGCGTGTGGATCGCCGTTCCCAGCGGCGAACCAGTCGTTCCCTCGACCGCGAAACCGTCCAGCTCGATGTCATTCGCCTGCAGGCTGAACGAACCGCCCGAGCCGTTAACGATCGTCTCGGGAACCGCCGAGCGCGTCCGCGCATCGACGCCGTACTGCTCGCCGCGCAGGCTTAGCGTCTTGTTCACTGTGACCAACTCGGTGTACGTCCCGGCGTGCACCTGGACGATGCCGCCGGCGTCCGCCAGGTTGACTCCTTCCTGGATGCGGCCGATGGAACCTGTCTGCGCGCCCAGAGAGGTAACGTGAACGTGCGAGAAGTCGCCGTCAAATCCGCGCGCTCCGCCGTCCGCATCCGCGCCCGAGTTCAAGAAGGGTGTGAAATCGACCGCGCCGATCGCCGCCGTGTCGACAGCAGTCTCGGTGTTGACGCCCCACCAGTTGCCCGAGGCGTCGACCGCCGTGGCCGTTGCATTCACGACGCCGCCAATCGAGTTACTCGACAGATCGCTGCCGGTGACGCCAGCCGTGCCCGTCGCATTGACAAGCAAGCCGCGGCTGTTGCCAGTCAGCTTGCTGCCGACGATATCGGCGTTGCCGTCGGAAACGATGACGCCTGCCGCGGTCGTGCCCGAGCCGGTGATTTCGCTGTCGGCGATGTCAGCATCGCCGCCGTCGCTAACCTGGACGCCGAAGATGGCCGCGCCAGTGATGATCGTCGACTGCATGTCGAGCGTTCCGCCATCGACCCAAACGCCGACGAGGCCCCCGCTGACGGTGCTATCTGAAAGCGTTAAGTCGCCCTGCGTGCGGATACCGTTCGAGCTGAAGTTTGTCACGCCGAGGCCGGAGATCGCCACGCTATAGCCGCCGGCGACGAAAATGGCGGTCGTCGCGGCGCCTGCGTCCAGCGTAGTGGTAACGTCGCCGTCGCCGTCAACGGTGATGTCCTTGGCAATGGTTAGTGATTCGTTGTAAAGCCCGTCCAAAACGCTCACGACCGCGCCTGCGGCCGCCACATCGATGGCGTCCTGAATCTGCGCGGGGTCGACGGCTGGCAGGTCGTCCACCGTCACGGTCGTAGCCGTGCCGACGAGCGACGGCGCCGTTAGATCGGCGTTTAGCGTGAGATCGGTTACGTTGAGGGCGATCTCGGTCGACACGGTCACCGCCGTCGTAATCGCCAGCGACGCGTCGCCGTTGATCGTCAGGCTGTCGGCCGGCGCCGGGAAGGTGGTGTCCTCGAAATCGCCGCTCGGGCTGCGCAGTCGCAGGCTGCCGCCGCCGGCGTCTTCCAGCACCGCGTCCGAACCGGCCGGCAGGTTAAACTCGGCGTCTTCCACCGTGCCGACGTTGACCAGCACCGGCTCGAGGCCGGTGTAGTTAATCGTTGCATCCAACGAAGCGTCCGTGTTATCGAGTTCAATGGAGCCGTCGCTGGCGTTCGTGTAGTTCCAGGCGATCTTGTTGTAGTAGAAGCCGTCCGCTTCGATCGCGATCGTGTCGTGGCCGCCCACGCCGCCGTTAAACGTCAGGCCGCCCGGCGCGACCGGGTTGCCGCCGGAGAAGTCCACCACGAACGTGTCATCGAC
>DASVCM010000178.1:0-3087 GCA_036381635.1 Lacipirellula sp. | reverse complement strand
TACTTCTCCAGCATCCGCCCCACGCTCCGCGTCGTCAGCCGCGTGCCGAAGCGATTGGTGAACACCGGCGCCTCGCGGCCCTGGGATTCACTCTTCGCCACGGTGCGCATCTTGAGCCACGCTTGCAACGCCCGCAGAGCGTAGGAGCCCAGCGGCGAAATCCGCTCACGTCGCCCCTTGCCGCGAACAAGCAGCACGCCCTGAGCAAGGTCGACGTCGCCATCCGACAGCCCGACCAGCTCGCTCACCCGCAGGCCGGCGGAGTACATCGTCTCGAGAATAGCCCGATCGCGCAGCCCCATCGGCGAACCCGCCGGCGGCGCCGCCAGCAGCTTGCCAATCTCTTCGGTCGTCAGAAAGTGGGGCAGCGAACGCCCCTTGCGGGGATTCCGCAGCGCCCGCGCAGGATTCGACGACGCCCAACCCTCGCGCTGCCCATACTTATAAAAGCTCCGTAGCGACGCCAGTTTCCGAGCAATCGAAGTCTTCGCATACCCGGCGTCATGCAGAGCCGACAAAAACCCGCGCAGCTCAACCGCGGTGATCGTCGAAGGCTCCGGCGTCGAGCCGTCCTCCTCCGCAAAGTAATCCGCCGCCGCAATCAGGTCCTCGCGGTACCCCTTGAGCGTGTGCGGCGAAGCCCCCCGCTCGACGCGCAAGTAAGTCAGAAACTGCGCGATCTGGCGTTGCATGGCAGAGCAGGGGCCAGTAGCCAGGGGACAGTAGTCAGCGATCGGACTCGGGTCTTCACTGGCCCCTGTCCCCTGACCACTGACGACTTTTTCTCAGTCATCGCTCGCCTGCGGCAGATTCATCCGCCGTGGCAGGTCGCTTACATCGAGCGTCGCCTTCGGCGTGTTGTGCCGCACCTTCTGGCTCAGCACCGCGGCGTCGTACCAGGTGAAGCTCAGCTCCGGGTTCGAAGCGAAGCGCCCCAGCATCCGCAGAGCCTCGGCGCGTTGCGAGTCTTCGTACAGGAAGATGTAGCGCTCGCGCCCCTTCACCAGGGCAAGGACGTTGATGTCGTCGTTCACGGCTTTCAGATCCCTCCTAGCGGCAGCAGGTGCTCAGTCCCACGTTCACCTCTGGCGAGGACCCGCTTCAGCGGTCCGTTAGCGGTGCAGTGCGCAGGCCTGACAATTGGCGGCCGCCGTGGCGAAGGGCCTTGTGCGTCACGGTCGTCCTTGATCGTCGTCAGAGCGAGCCGGGCCGTCTCGGCCCCGGCGCGTCATCCCGTCGAGAACCAGCTCCGCCCATCCTCCAGGCGTCGGCGACATCAAGTGCGAGCAAACGACGCCGCCCGCACTCGACCGAGCTGATTTCCTTACCGCTTATCGGCTTTCGGGCCAGCGATACACGACCTCGCTTTTGCGACTTCCTCCGCGGGCCGACAGCATCTCCGAGATGTGCATGTGGCAGCAGAAGCGGACGAAATCTTCGCTTCGGGCAAGATATGACTTCCACCCGCCGAAGCGCAGGTCGTCGCGGAAGCTCACATAACCTTCGAGCGCTTCGGTCAAATCCGCGTCATTTCCGCGATAAATTCGCGTGTGACTGAGCACCGGGCCGTGCCACGGAATGCACTGCGGTCGGTTGACGATCGGCGTCGCCGCCGGCGCGGGACAGTAGCGATCGAGCGCTCCACTGTCGTTCGCATTAGTTGCGCTGCCGCCAACGTCAGTAGCGGTGGCGCCGGTTGCACCGGCGGCTTCACCGCTCGCAGTGCTACTTGCGCTGTCACTCGCAGCGGCGCCCGCGGGCAATTCTTCGACGGCCTGCGCCAACTGGACCTCACTATCAATAATCCGCAGCGTTGTCGCTTCCGGCGCAGCGGCTTCTTCAATCGGCGCACTCTCAACGCCATCGCCTTCCTGCAGTTGATCCTCCTCGGCATCCTCAACCGGCTCCGTACCATTTGGCGGCGGATCGGGTGTTGATTGCCCTTCCGCTGGCGTCTTCGCAACCGGCGGCGCCGGCAACGGCGTCACCACCCCCTCGCAATCGGGCGTCTTCGCCGCAAACTCAGCCCGCGCCAGCGCCATCTGCGATTCATACACGAGCGAGTCCGGAATGAACTCCTCCTCCGGCGTTCCCCACGGTAGGCCATAGCCAGCAGGAATTTCGTGAAATCCTGGATTCGCCGTGTACCATTCGACCCGCAAGCCAATGCGCGGCGGGTAATACTCGCTGAAGTCAGTGACGGCTCCGACGACCACCACATCGACGCCCAGAATCTTCGCCAGCCGCCGCGCCTCTCCGGGGCCGCTCAAGTCGACCCGGTTGGCAATGATCGCCTCTTCGACCACGCCCAGCGGCACGACCTCGAACCCCGGCGTCGACTGCAGCTCGGCGAAATAGCTAAGCGCCACCTGCCGTCCGTCGACCGTCGGCTCGTCGCTCTGATTGGCAAACGGCGCCACCGCCACCCGGCTAAGCTGCGGGAACGGATTGCGAATCACCGGCCGCAGCGCTTTCTGCGGAACAATCAGACTGCACCCGCCGCAGAATGGCAGCATGCAGGCCAGTGCCAGCAAAATCCCCCTCCCTCGAAGAGAGACGGTGTAGGCATCTCGCTCCGCGAGATGCCCCCTCTCGCGGAGCGAGAGGGCTACAATCCCCCTCCCTCGAAGGGAGGGGCTAGGGGAGGGATTCGTCCCTCTGCTCGAGGCTCGCAGCAACGAATGCAAGAAAAGAACCCACCGCTGAAAGGAGCCCCCCTTTCACCCGGTACGGTTGGCGAAGCGCACCAGCAATGCAAGCACGCCGCTAGCGCACGCCATCCCTCTCATCGGCACAACCGGTAAAGTCACATGAGGAAAAACATGCTTGGCTCAGTCCGTCAGACCTCTTCCCCGCGTCGTCGCATAACCACCTCGATCCACTGCGCATCGGCCAAATCTTTCAGTCGACCCGCGGCACGCTTGTTGGTCAGCAAGTCGCGCCAATGAATGACGTGTACTGGCATTCCCTCGTGCTCTGCTCGTTGTCGATTAGCCCAGGCCGTGTCGAAGTCGACCCCGGAAATCGATGTCAGAATGTCGATCCGCTCAGGTGGAACGCCAAAGACGAAGACGGCATCGGAATCGG
>DASVCM010000177.1:0-6660 GCA_036381635.1 Lacipirellula sp. | reverse complement strand
CGAGGCGGACCGCTTGAAGGGAACGGTGCACATGCTCGTCGTCGACGACCAAGAATTTCACCTCTGGTGACGTGCATCAAGGGCAGGCTTTTGACCCATTTAGCAACGTCCGATAATCGTTGTTATGTTCGTTTTGGGCTCGGCTTAACCCGGGAAATCCTGCCCTGCCGCCGGCACGCCAAGAGGCAGTCAGCAGTACCAGGTCATTCTGAGCGAAGCGAAGAATCTGGCCTCACGCTAGATCCTTCGCTTCGCTCAGGATGACAACGGCGTGGCGCGCGGCAAGTCGGCCGCCCTGCTATCGCCAGTTCGAGCCGGCTGAAATCGGCGTCGCCGGCGTCTGCGGATTGGTTGCCGGCGGCTGCGACGCCGGCGCCAACGGCCACGCTGCCGTGCCTCCGCCCTGTGTCTGCTGATCCCACATGCGCCGCAAGCCCTCGAGGTCCTGCTGCGGATTGGGCTGGTAATTCGGTTTGAGCCGCTCGTTGATCTGGGCGATGTACGGCCCGATCACCTCCTTGATCTCCGGCGGCGCCACGTGGTCGGCCTTGTCCAGCACGCGGACGATGTACTGGCCGCTCCGCGAGGCGATGATCCGGTCGCGGTTCGCCTGGCCGGCGAGCGTCACGGCGAAGAACGTAATCGCGATGCACAGCAGCACGCCTTTGGCGAAGCCGACCAAGGCGCCCATCTGGCGGTCGAACTCCTTGAGCTTTACCTGGTCGATGAACCCGGCCACCACTCGGAACAGCATCCAAATCGCCGCGGACGCGACCGCGTAGATGATCAGCATCGCAATGAACTTATTGAACGGCGCGTGATCGCTAATCATGGGCGCCAACCGATCGGCGAACCGCAGAGCGATGAAGTAACTGGCCACCAGCGACGCCAGCGAGGCGATCTGCCACGCCAAGCCTTTCCAAAAGCCAAAGATCGTGGCGCCGCCGAGCACCACCAGCATCAGCAGATCGTAGGTTTGCAGGTTTGCGGGCATTGAAGTCTCGCGACGAGCACGCGCAGAAGGTCGAAAGATAGATCGCGAGAGTATATCGAGGCAGGCAAGGGGAGCGAAGGGCACTTCAGCTAGCAGTTGCTCGCGAGACCGCAGTCGTCTTGGCGTGAGTGAACGTATTTGCGACATTCCGCCGCTTAGCCCCCGGTCAGCGACCGGGGGCTAAATAAGGATTGAACATCGATTGTCGCTCGACGCTCTTAGCAAGTCATGGCCGACTTCAAAACCCACGTCACGACAAGCTGCGTCCTCGGCGGCGGCTATGCGGCGCTCGGCGCCTATTACGGGCTCCCCATCGAAGCGGCCCTCGTAGCGGGCGGCCTGTGTGGCGTAGGCGGCATGCTTCCAGACATCGACAGCGACTCAGGCGTGCCGCTGCGCGAGACGATGGGACTGGCCGCCGCGCTGACGCCCATGCTGCTGGTCGATCGCTTCCAGCAACTCGGCCTGAACTACGAGCAGATGGTGCTCGCCGCCGGCGCGAGCTACTTGTTTGTGCGCTTCGGGCTCGCCAAGCTGCTGATGCGATTCACGGTGCACCGGGGCATGTTTCACAGCATCCCGGCGCTGCTCATTTTCACGGGGCTCGCGTTCCTGTTCTTCTGCGGCTCGGCCAAT
Organism: Lacipirellula sp.; assembly: GCA_036381635.1. Taxonomy (GTDB): domain Bacteria; phylum Planctomycetota; class Planctomycetia; order Pirellulales; family Lacipirellulaceae; genus Lacipirellula. The sequence goes on along the minus strand of DASVCM010000177.1, from coordinate 5,030 downwards.
TTGCACCTGCGCTACTTCAAAGCCGGCGGCGTCTTTTTGGGCGTCCTTTCGCACCTGGTCCTCGACGAAATCTTCGCCGTCGAGTGGATTGGCGGCCGCTGGCGGTTCAAAAAGTCTTTCGGCACTGCGCTGAAGCTCTGGGGCGACAGCGCCTGGGGAAACCTGTCGACTTACGGCAAGCTCGCGGCGATCGTGGTGCTCATCCTCAGCGAGCCGGCAATCATGGAGCGGTATGGCGTATTGTCGCCGATCGTCGTCGATAACGCGGCCCTACGCGAGCGACTCCATTTGCCGCCCAGCGGCGGAGCGTCGACGCAAGCGGCGCTAGCTCAAGGCGGTCCCTATCCGACGACGGGCTGGCCCGGCATTGAAGACGCGTCTCCGACCATTCCCACCGCAGGCGCAGCGCCGCCGGCGAACCCGCCGGACCGTACCATTTACGACACGGCGCGCAGAATCTGGCAGCGTTTGGCGCACTAGGCCGCTGTTCTCTTGCAGCCCCGGGCTTCGCCCGGGGGTCGGTCTCCACCGGGACAGACTTTGCATCGCATGGTGCGCGACCCCCGGCCAAAGGCCGGGGCTGCAATGCGTCGCGGATACTGCGCTATCGTTCATCCGAGTCAATCCACAGCGTCACCGGCCCGTCGTTCACTAGTTCGACGTTCATGTGCGTGCGAAAGCGCCCGGTGGCGACGCGCACGCCGCGGGCTCGCGCCGCTTCGACGAACTGCTGGTACATCCGCTCCGCCATTTCCGGCGGCGCCGCCGCGACGAAGCTTGGCCGGCGGCCCTTGCGGCAGTCGCCCAAGAGCGTGAATTGGCTCACCACCAATAGCTCGCCGCCGACGTCGGACAGTGCGAGGTTCATCTTGCCGTCGTCGTCGTTGAACACTCGCAGGCCGACGACTTTGTCGACCATCCAGCGCAACGCGGCGTCGCCGTCCTCAGACGCAACGCCCAGCAGCACGAGCAGGCCGCGGCCAATCTCGCCGACGGTTTCGCCGTCAACGATGACCCGAGCGGATGAGACTCGCTGAATACACGTTCGCATAGTTATCGCATTTAGCCCCGCCGCTCGCGGCGGGTCCGCGGGGCAAGCCCCGCGGCTAAATTCCCGCGTCTTTACTCACTACCAGTGAGCCCCAAAACTTGTGCCGCGCCCTGTGGACTGCCATACTGCTCGATTCTCCCGCCTTTGTCGACCCGTGCAGTCCGGCCCATGTCGCCCATCGTTCCGCTCACCTATTACTGCGTGATCATCCTCGCCGCCTCGGTCGTCGGCGGGATGCTGCCGCATTGGGTGCGGCTCACGCACCGCGGCATGCAGATGGCCCTCAGCTTCGTCGCCGCCATGATGCTCGGCGTCGGCATGCTCCACATGCTGCCGCACGCGATGAACGAAGCGCGGCTTGTCAGTCCAAGTGATACCAGCGTCGCCTTCAACGTGATGCTTTGGGCCCTCTGCGGATGGCTGACGATGTTCTTCATCGAGCGATTCTTCTGCTTTCACCATCACGACGTCGAAACCGACGAAGCGGGCGAGCTGCACGAACACGAGGAAGCGTGCGAGCATGGGCACAGCCATCACCACCATGACATTACGTGGAGCGGCGCGGCGTTCGGCTTGACGGTCCACAGCATCATCGAAGGGATCGCGCTGGCTGCGAGCGTCTACCATCGCCACGACAACCTGCCGCTGGCGGGCCTGGGCACGTTCCTGGTGATCCTGCTTCACAAACCGTTTGATTCGATGACGATCGGCATGCTGATGACCAAGGGGGGCTGGTCGCCCGAGTGGCGGCATGCGGTGAACGGCTTGTTCGCCCTGGCGATCCCTGTGGGGATCGCTCTGTTCTACGCCGGATTGGCCAGCGAAGCGCCTGCCGGGCCGCTCTTGGCGTACTCGCTCGCGTTTTCCGCCGGCACATTCCTGTGCATCTCGCTGAGCGACCTGCTGCCTGAGCTGCAATTTCATGATCACGATCGCGTAAAGCTTTCGGTCGCGCTGGTCCTGGGATTGGCGGTGGCCCTCGGCGTGGGCCGCCTCGAGTCGCTTGTCCATCGCCACGCGGAGGGTTCGGCGGCCGGGATTTCCGAAGCAGCCGCGAGCTAACAGCTCGCCGGTGAAGCGCGGATGAGCTTGCCATTTTCGGCAACCACATGCCATCGCGGAAGGCAGTCTCCAGAGCGCCCGGCGTCGGGGACGGGTGGTTGGTCAGGATAACTCTTGGCGCTTCGCCGGCGGGCTGTTAGCTCACGGCTACTGGCCCTTCTGAACCCTGGACCCTCTAGTGGCCCGTCTCGATCCATTCGACGATCCGCCAGTCGAGCCATCTTTTGTCGGGGTCGCCGTTGGCCCGGGCGATGAACCCTAAATGCCCGCCGCGCGAGACGACGGCGGTCTGAACGCCCACTCCGTGTTCGTATTCGAACAGGGGCGCCGTCGGCACGACCGGATCGTCTTCCGCCGCGATGATGAGCACCGGCTGCGAGATGCGATGGAGCTTCGGCCCCGGCTGCGTCTTGGCGTAATAATCGTCCGCCGATTCAAATCCGCCCGAGGGCGCGGTCACCAGCTCATCGAGCTGCCGCAGCCGCCTTGGCTGGCGCGGGATGACCGCCGGCGCGGTGTCCGGGAATCGCTGCCAGCGGTCGACGATCTGCCGCCACAGCTTGACCACGAAGAACTTGTCGTACGGCCGGCCGGCGGGCGAATCAAAACGCCGCTCCACCGCGAACAAATCGACCGGCGGACAGACGGCCATCGATCGCTTGAGATTGCCAATCGGCGCGTCGCCCGCCTCAGCGAGCATGTTCAGCGCCAGGCAGCCGCCGAGCGAGAAACCGATGGCGTAGATCGGCGCGTCGGGGTAAAGCTCGGTGATATATCGGACGGCGGCGGCGACGTCGCCCGAGCGGCCGCAGTGGGTCGACTTCCGGGCGAGCCCCTCCCCTGCCCCGCAGCCGCGCATATCCATGCGGAAAACGCAGTATCCGCGCGCCGTCAATCGGTCGGTCATCCGGCACATGTACGCGCTGGTGTGGCAGCCGGCGAGCCCATGCACCATCAACACTACCGGCTGCGTTGGCCGCCATCCCGGTGCGCCGTCTTCATGCAACACGATCTGATCGCCGCCTAGCTCGGGCGGCAGTTCGTCGACGCCAACGTAGTGAACCGCGGCGCCATACGGCGCGTGCTTCCGCGGTAGATACACTGCCGCCAGCGTCTGCAAATGGCCGTTCCGCAACAGCAAGTGCGGGCGAAACTTCCAATGTTCCGTGCGAACGAGCATGCGGTTGAGCGGATGAAATACGACGGAGTGGGTGGTTGATGTCAGAAAGATAGCAAAGTTGCACTGAACGTTACACCCTCTCGCTATATGGCCCGGCCATCTCGCCGCGGCGACTCGCCTGCGGAGACCTGGCCGGCAATGTAGGCATCTCGCTCCGCGAGATGCACCCCTTCTCGCTCCAGCGAGAGGGCTACACTTGGCGCCGAGCCAGGATGGCTCGGCTATATAAACCAGGCGGTAGCTCTTACCCAGTCGCGCGTCCTTAGCCGACTGCGCCCACCGCTGCCCCCGGCGCGCGCGTTGAGCCAGGCATTCGCAACGCCCGATTCGATAGCTAGCCGCCCAGGCCGCGCTAAGGGAGTTAGCGCGACGACCACGTTCAGGGAGTCGAACATGCCTCACGCCGATCGCTCCGTTCCGCTTGTTTCCCTGGTTGTCCGCTGGCCCAACAGCGTCCCGGCGGCGGTGGCCGATCAGCTCGCCCGGCGACTCTCGGACGCACATCTCAGTGCGACGTGGGCGATTGAAGAGCCGGCCCAGGCAGGAGCTCTGGAGGCTCGAGCCGCCGGCTCCGCGGAGATTACTTCCGCTCTCTTCGTCGCCGCGTCGGGCAGTCCGTCCGCAGCGATCGACACGGGGCTTTCCAAATTCCAGAAGGCGGGCGTGCCGATCCAAGCGGTGCAAATGGACGCCAAACTCGCCCGCGGCAGCTTCGAGCGGCGGCTCTGCCAGGCCGGCGTCCGGGCGGTCGTCGCGTCGCCAACGTCTGCCAAGAGCTCGCTAGTGCGCCCCCTCCCCTTCGGCGTCTGGGAGCTTGGCCCCCACGTGGTTATTCCGCCACGGCGAAAGCTGCTCGGGCTCCTAAGCGGCTCGCCCCAACCGATCATTAGGGCTGCCGACCCGTCCCCGGCAATTGCGAGCATCGATATCGCTCGGATCGGCGCTGCGAACGGCGGCAACTGGCGATCTGTAGACCAGCTAATCGACGACGCCGCAAGTCATGCCGCCGCCGGCGCTGCCAGGATCGTCTCGATTGCGGAGATCGCCGCGGAACTCGCCGGTGTCGCCGCCCCGCGTCCGCAACGCTCCATCCTGCGTGCCGCGGCGTAGCCGACGCTCGCCAAAGCATGCTCAGAGCTGGTTTTTGACCACTCGGCCTGCTATAGTGAACATATGTTTACAATCGACGGACGTTTCTAGGTCAAAGGCCTGCTGTTGTCGCGGCCGGGCCGACGCTCAATGATCCTCGGAGCGCCTCGGCATGCAGGCAAGGACGACAGAATTCGGCCGTCGAAAACGCAAAACCTAAGAACGTCAAATAACTTACGACGAGATGAATATTGTCGCCAAAAACACTTCGCGACATAACGGCAAGTTGAGCGCCAACCCGCCAGCTCAGCGGACGTCGCGCAGGGCGTCCCAGCTCAAATAGCCCAGGATGGCGGCGGCGATGATGGCGCCGATATCCATCACCAGATTGGCCCCGCTGAAGGGGACGCCGACAAGCAGATCCAGCAAAAAGATCAGCCCCACGAGGCCGGCGACGACCATTCCTACGATCGTCAATGCCTTGGACATGGGCGACCTAACTGAGTAGCGCGGCGCGAATGGGGAGGACTGGGTGAAGCTGACCATGGCGTGGCCGGAACTCCCTAGTATAGTTGCTGTTGCTAGCGTGTCAGGGGGCGTCGTTTGGGCATTTTCGGGCCGTTTCGGCGGACTGTAAGGGTTGTGCTC